>JAZRJQ010000121.1:0-4124 GCA_045645925.1 Clostridia bacterium
TAACCGAACTTAGATGTTTTACAATCGATGGTGAAGATAGTAGGGACTTGGACGATGCTATTTCAATTTCTAGAAACAACGATGGAACTTACAAACTTGGTGTTCATATTGCCGATGTTGGGGAATATGTAACATATAACAACATTTTAGATAAAGAAGCTTTTAAACGTGGAACAAGTGTTTATTTCCCAAACACAGTTTTGCCAATGTTGCCACGTGAACTAAGTAATGGTATTTGTAGTTTAAACGAAGGTGTTGACAGGCTTGCACTTAGTGTGTTTATGGATATTGACCATAAAGGTGAAATTAAAAACTATGAAATTTGCGAAAGTGTTATAAAAAGCAAAAAACGTTTCACTTACACAGTTGTAACTAAAATTTTGGAAGGCGACGAAATTGAATGTGAACAAAACAAAGAATTTGTTAAAGACTTGCATTTAATGAATGAACTAAGCAAAATTTTGATTAAAATGCGTGAAGCAAGGGGAGCAATCGATTTTGATATTCCAGAAGTTAAAATTACGCTTAACGAACTTGGCGATGTTTTAAATGTTGAAAAAGCACCTAGGGACGATAGTCACCGTTTGATTGAAAGTTTTATGATTGCTGCAAACGAAGCAATTGCGACACATTACAACAAAATTAAAGCACCATTTGTTTATCGTATTCACGAAACACCAGACACTGAAAAAATGGCAAACTTTATTAGAATTGCTGTTGGTATGGGTGTTAAAACAAATGTTAATGTTGAAAATGTTGCTCCACTTGATTTGCAAAAAATATTAACTCAAATAAACGAAATGGATTGCAAATATATGCTAAATCGTATTTGTTTGCGTAGCATGAAAAAAGCAAAGTATAGTCCGGAGTGTATTGGTCACTATGGTATTGCAAGTGTTAAATATTGTCACTTTACATCACCAATTCGTAGATACCCAGACCTTACAATTCACAGAATTATTAAAGCAGATTTGCGTGGCGAACTAACAGGTAAAATGCTTACCGATCAACGTCACTTTGTGGTTGCAAGTTCAATGCATTCTTCTGATAGGGAACAAGCTGCTGAAAAGGTTGAACGTGATGTTGATGACCTATACAAAGTGTTCTACATGACACACCATGTTGGTGAGGAGTTTGAAGGCAAGATTAGTGGCGTTACAAACTTTGGTGTGTTTGTTGAACTTGAAAACACAGTTGAAGGTATGGTAAGAATTTCTGACCTTCCACGTGATAGTTATGAGTACGATGAAAATGACTTTGTGCTTAAAGGTGCAAAGGAAAAATATGTTATTGGAAACACTGTAAAAGTTAAGTGCGTAAGAGCCGATATTTTGGCAAGAGAAGTTGACTTTGTTTTAGTGTAAAAATAGCAACATTGTGTTTAAATTCAAAAAATTTAATAAAATTATGCAAAAAACGCCCCTTTTTTATAAAATTTTAAGTTAAAATATAAAAAAGGGGTATTGTATTAATTTTTGTTTGTGATATAATATTGGTGTTAAATTTCTCTAATTTTAAAAAAATGGTGGTGCTTTTTTATGCTCAATTTTTGAAAATTTTAACACCATTAATTTAAGGAGAAAAAAATGAAAGTCGTTTCAACTAACCGTAAAGCTTATCATGATTATTTTGTTGAAAACACCTATGAGGCAGGCATTTGCTTGGAAGGTAGCGAAGTTAAAAGTATAAGGCAAGGTAATTGTAATTTAAAAGATTCGTTTATTTTAATTGATAAAAACAACGAAATTGCAATTAAAAATATGTATATTAAGCCTTATGAAAAATCAACTTCATTTACTCCGGATGAACGCCGTGACCACAAACTTTTAATGCATAAAAACGAAATTGAAAAATTGCTTTCAAAAGTTAGAATTAAGGGTTATACATTGGTGCCAACAAAATTATATTTTAAGGGTAGTTTGGTTAAAGTGGAAGTTGCTTTGTGTAAAGGTAAGCAAAACTTTGATAAAAAACAAACTTTAAAAGAAAAAGATATTAAACGCGATATGGAACGCACAATCAAAAGTTACAAAAGTTAACCAAAACCCACCTTTTTATGGGGGCGTAATGGTTTCGACGGGATTGTAAAGGTTAGGCTAAGCATACCGCAGGCTCGTCTGCGTTAAAACGGAAAATTAAAATTTAAATGCAGAAAGAAATACTGTATTAGCAGCTGCTTAGTTAGCTTATGCTGCTTGTCCTTGTAAGTTTTCCTACGGGCTTATATAGGGCATTAGTTTAGTAGGGAACGAACTAAAGTTTTTGCCTAGGAACATTAGTTTGAACTTATAGGCTGGTTAAACTTTTATTTGTTAATTTTTATTGGTTTAACAAGATTTTCAAATTAACTAAGTATGTAGAAAGGTTTAAAATTTCTTTTTCGGACGCGGGTTCAACTCCCGCCGCTTCCACCAATTTGTGGTGGGTAATTTATAACCTTGGAGGGAAAAATGTTAGAAGTATTAAACGTTGTGCTTGATGTGTTAGGAATTTTAGCAATTATATGTTTGGGTGCATTTGTGGTTGTTTTAATTGGTGACCTAATTCTATCAACATTTGATGGACACGAAGGTGTGTTCTTTCGTAAAAATAAAAAACAAAACAATAATGTGTCTTACACAAATGAACCAGCACCAGTTCAAAACGAACCAACTGTTGTTCCTTATTATCAAACATTGGAAAAAGAACCTGAACCAGAAGTTCCTGTTGTAAAAGAAGAAGTTGTTACAACTGTTGATTTCCAAAAAGCAGCAGAAGAACAAAAAATGCTTCAAAGCAAAGGTTTTATTAAAGAACCTGTTAAACAATTGGTTGAAGAACCTATGTTTACTGAAATTGAAGATGAAGAAGACGAAAATGAACTTGCTGATGCAATTAAAGAAACAACAAAAATTGCATTAGAACAAATTGCAATTGAACAAGAAGTTGAAAAACAAAAAGAAGAACTTGCAATTGTTGAAGAAGTTAAAGAAGAACCAAAAGAAGAAGTTAAAGAAGAACCTAAAAAACAAGAACCTGAAATTGTTTATATTCAAGCTCCTGTTGAAGAAGAAGATCCAAGCATTAAAGAATTAAAGAAACTTAGAGAAGACATTTTCTCACTTCGTCGTTCTGCATTTAAGGATTTGCAAGAAGTTAAAGATGCTAACAAAGATAACGCTATTCAAGAAACAAAACGTGAACATAAACGTCAAATGAACGAAAAACTTAAAGAACTTGACGAATTGAAACTTGATAAAGATGAACTTGCTGCTGAAAAAGAAGAATTGTTAAAATACAAAAACATTGCTTTGGATCAAGGCAGTGAATTAGAACGTATTGCACAAGAAAACGAACAATTAATGCGTGAAGTTGAAGAACTTAGAAATAAAAAAGAAGTTATTCAAAAACCATATTATTCAAAAGAATACTATCTTAAAAAACTTGAAAGTTTGGAAGCAGAAATCAAAGAAACAGAAAAAGATTTACGTGCTAACAAACGTGAATTTATTCCACTACAACGTATTAAAAAATCTTACGACCGTGACCAACAAAAACTTAGAAGAAAAGAAGCTATTGTTGCAAAACAAAAAATTGCTTTATACGGCGTAAAAAGTTCTGCAAAAATTGATCCTAAACGTAAAGAAAAACTTGAAGAAGAAGTTAAAGTTCTTAACGAACTTAAAGAAAGTGTTTTCCACTGCGACCAAGTGCTTAAACAAAACAAAGACCGTTATCCAGTTTTGGAAAAAGCAAACAAATTGTTAACCAAAACATATAACCGTTTAATTTCGGACTTAGAAAACGTTAAAACAGCAATTGCTTGGTACGACGAAAACGAACAAGAATAATACTTTTAATTAAAATATAAAACCACCAACAAAAAGTTGGAGGTTTTTATTTTGTTATTTTGATGTTTTGTTTTAAAATTATATAAAAAATTAGTATAACCTAACCAAAATTTAACATATATTTGTACAAATATATCTCAAATAATTGAAATTTGTACAAAAATGGATTATAAAAGGGTAAGGTTATAAATGGAGGGGTAGTATGAACTGTCCAAAATGTGGTAAAGAAATGGTGAAGGGGAATTTAGAAACTGAAGCATGGCTGCTTTTTAATCCTGAAAACAAAAATGCTTT
>JAZRJQ010000122.1:0-14034 GCA_045645925.1 Clostridia bacterium
TCCAGCACCGGGCAGGCGTCAGCTCCTATACTTCAGCTTGCGCTTTAGCAGAAACCTGTGTTTTTGGTAAACAGTTGCTTGGGCCTCTTCACTGCGGCCTATGTTGCCATAGGCACCTCTTCTCCCGAAGTTACGAGGTAATTTTGCAGAGTTCCTTAACAATGGTTCTCCCGTTCGTCTTACATTTCTCATGTCGTCCACCTGTGTCGGTTTGCGGTACAGGCACCTTGTATTTACTTAGCAGATTTTCTCGTCAGCGTGAATTCATAGACTTCATTACTAATTTTCACTCCCCATCATCACCTAGCATTTTGATAACAAGCGTACTTCACTACTTGTTTGCCTCATGATTTGGCCACACTTTTCCATCTGCGTGGTTCTACTATCCTTCTGCGTCCCTGCTTCAGCTCTTTGTCAATACACGGTGGTACAGGAATATCTACCTGTTGTCCATCACCTACGGCTTTCGCCCTCAGCTTAGGTCCTGACTTACCCTGGGAGGACTGCCCTTCCCCAGGAAACCTTAGACTTTCGACGGCAAGGGTTCTCGCCTTGCTCTCGCTACTCATGCCGGCATTCTCTCTTGTGTACAGTCCACCAACCCTTCCGGTTTGGCTTCTGCCCAGTACACATTGCTCCTCTACCGATAGAATCTCTTCTATCCCTAAACTTCGGTGTTATGTTTTAGCCCCGTTACATCTTCGGCGCTCAACCACTCGACCAGTGAGCTATTACGCACTCTTTTAATGTATGGCTGCTTCTAAGCCAACATCCTGGTTGTTTTAGCAATTAAACATCCTTTTCCACTTAACATAAACTTGGGGACCTTAGTTGTAGATCTGGGCTGTTTCCCTTTTGGCAATGAAACTTATCTCACACTGCCTGACTCCCTAGTAGTAATATGTGATATTCGGAGTTTGATAAGATTTGGTAGGTTGCGAAACCCCCGCATCCATTCAGTGCTCTACCCTCACATATCTTCGCTAGAGGCTAGCCCTAAAGCTATTTCGAGGAGAACCAGCTATATCCCAGTTCGATTAGAATTTCTCCGCTATCCACAAGTCATCCCCGGATGTTTCAACAGACGTGGGTTCGGTCCTCCGCAAGGTTTTACCCTTGTTTCAACCTGCTCATGGATAGGTCACTGGGTTTCGGGTCTACGATATGAAACTTAATTTCGCCCTATTCAGACTCGCTTTCGCTTCGGCTCCGTAACTTAATTACTTAACCTTGCTACATATCGTAACTCGCCGGCCCGTTCTACAAAAAGTACGAGGTCGTTATTCACTTCCTCAGTTTGTAAACATATGGTTTCAGGTTCTCTTTCACTCCCCTCCCGGGGTTCTTTTCACCTTTCCCTCACGGTACTTGTTCGCTATCGGTCACTAGATCGTATTTAGCCTTACGAGATGGTCCTCGCTCATTCATACCGAATTCCTCGTGCTCGGTATTACTCTGGTTATCTGCTCATGATTGGTCATTGTTTCATTTACAAGACTTTTACTTTGTTTCGTGTAGCTTTCCAACTATCTTCAATTACAATGATTTATTTCACTTTGTTGCAGTACCTAACCCCTAATGTATTGCTACACTAGGTTTGGGCTCTTACCCGTTCGCTCACCACTACTTAGGTAATCGTTTGTTTACTTTCTTTTCCTCCTGGTACTTAGATGTTTCAGTTCCCAGGGTTCCCTTTAATACACTATTTTGTTCATGTATTAATACTAAGAGATTAATCTTAGTGTGTTCCCACATTCGGATACCTACGGGTCATTGCCTACTTGCGGCTAACCGTAGCTTTTCGCAGCTTATCGCGTCCTTCATCGGCGTCTAGTGCCAAGGCATCCACCATACGCTCTTTTTCGCTTGATCGTATTTCGTCGATTCTTGGTTTTTTGTATTAAACGTTTGAACTATTTGTTCTTCCTTCAAAATTGAAATATTTTGTATTACTCGTTTTTAGTGTTAGTTATTTTACTTAACTTAAAACTTGCTCTACTCTATATCCTTTTGATATATATATTATGCAGTTGTCAATGTGCTTCGCGCTCTTTTGTTGAACGCATTGGTAGTTTACTATATATCAAAATCCAAGTCAACACTTTTTTTAAACTTTTTTTTAAAACTTTTTTCTACCCTTACCCGCCATTCCGTGTGTTTCTCGTTTTTACACCATTTCCTTTCACTTTTGTGCATTTTAACCATATGTTTTAAGGATAGAAACTATAAAAAATTAACCAAACAATACCAAATTGATACTATTTTACATTTTACAAACACAACATTTACCTAAACAATAATTATTTTAAATTTTTTGTTTCTTTTTTATTATATGATTATTATTTTTCTATATAATTATATATATAATAATATAAAAGAACCATATTGACTATTGTGTAGGGTTATGATATAATATTATCGTATGTGAAATTAATATCAAGGAGATATGAAAATGGATGAAAAACAATTATTAGAAGCACAAAAAGACACACTAAGGGCTGACCTTGCCAATTTTAAAAAAGAAGTAATCGACAAAATTAAACGCGATGAAAAATTTACTTTTCATTACTCTGAAATTGGACTATATTATAGTTCACGCATTTTAGATTTGGTTCTTACCAATAACAATAATGCAAAAAAGAAATACGATGAATATGTTAAACATTATCAAGCAGAACTTGCAAAAATTAAAGAAATGCAAGAAAATGTTAAAGATAAACGTGTAAAACTTAATCTAAAACACAGCAGAATGACTTTTGAAACAAAACTTATCCGTGAAGCTTATAACAAACGTGATGACGACGACGAATATGAATACAGTATTTATGTTGACGGACAACCTGTTTACACTGAAAGCAATTATAGTTACCCAGGTCGTTACACATCAAACTTTGACATGATTTCTTGCACAGAAAGAGCATTGCGCGAGGTTACTGATTTAGAAAACAGATATGAAGAAGTAAGAAAATACAAACAACTACGTGAACAATTAAAAGAAATGGGCACACCAACTTCTTTAATGGAAAAACTTAAAGTTTCAAAACTTGAAAAAGAAGCTAGAAAATTAGAAAAACATGGCGCAGTTGCAAATTACGCAAAACTATATCCAAGTGTTGATGTTTTCAAAGCATTTGTAAAAGAATATAAAACTGGAACATTAGACACTGAAACAACTATTATTCAAGACGAGAACGCAATTAAAACAGCAGAAACCAAATTACACGACGAAAGAGATAAATTTGTTAGCAATTTAAGCACACTTTCTTATGATATTTTAGCAATTAAATATGCAACAATTTATAAAAAGAACTTTGATCTATTAAGAATGCAAAAAGATGGCGCAAAAGCTGCGCTTAGAAGACTTGTGGGCAACACAGAATATTATACCGATGCTTCAATTAATAGAGTTGCTGAAAACATTGATGAAATTTTGTTGAATTACGATATCGCTTCTGCCCTACACGACGATTACAGAAAGAAATTCTTCAACCCAACAACTGGAACTTTTACAGAAAGATGGCGTCCAGTTAAAGATGCTGACTTTATTAAAAAATTCAAAAATCAACCACTACCAGCAAATTTAAGAGTTAACGACGGAAAATTAGAAATCGATATTACAAACTCTTCATTTGACCAATTAAGTTTGGATTGGCAAGCAGAAAACTATGCTGCTGCAAAAGTAGCTAAAAAAGTTGCTGAAAAGGGTTACACCGAAGATATGGCTGGTGTTGTTGGCACAATTATTCACGATGACAACTGGTTGGTTCGTAACGAATACGCAAAAGGATCTGAATTAGACGTTCCATTTGCCGAACTAACAAATGTTGAAAAAATGAAAGACTTGGTTCAATATGCAGTTGCTCAAAAAGTAATTAAAGAAAAGCAACAAAAAGCAGACGAAAAATCTATTATTTAACCAAAAAAGCGACCACAAAAAGTGGTTGCTTTTTGCATATTCTAAAAAAATCACATATTGACTATGCAAACAGTTGGTGTTATAATTAATATGTTATGAAAAATACAACAATTGTAAGGAGAAAATTATGACAGAAAAACAAATTTTAGACCTTAAACTTGTAAACGATGTTGAAGCATTAAAAAGAGATGTTGTTGCAAAAATTGCAGTAATTGATTCTCAAAGATTCGTTGAAATTGGTGGAAGAAACGAAAAATATTTACTAGCTATTGAAAACAACAAAAAATTAGAAAAAGACTACTACGCTTTTTCTAAAAAATATTTTGATACAAAACGCCATGTTGATAGTTTAACCGAAGTTTTATCAAACAAAAAATTAACAATGCTATCAAGATGCAATGCTAGAATTGACAAACAATTGGTTCTAGATAAATCTTCTGGTAAAAACAAATATGATTTCACTTACACATTGGTTGTTAACGGCAAAAGATATTTATCAAGAACAGCTACCGATGCTGAGTTTGATGAAATCGCGTTTATTAGTGATGCTGTAATTGACGCTAGATATGACTACAATCACAAATATACTCAATCAGAAATTGATGCTATTGAAAAATTTGAACGCAACTTTCTTTACAACAAAGTATTAGGTAGTTCAATTGCTGATGTAAATGGTGAAATTAAAGATTGCCAACGCAAACTTAGAAACGATCAACACGATTTCAAAAAGATTTTAGAAGCTGCTGCTGACGATATTATTGCTTTAAAATGTGCTACTGTTTATAACAACAACAAACAAGCACTAGAAAATCGTTCGCAATACACAAAATATGAATTTGATAAAGCATTGGGCACAAGCACCCTAGGCCTTGAAGCATATTTTAGAAAATTTGAAGAAAACAACCAAGCTTTCGAAACTGCAACAGCCCTACACAACATTAACGTTTTAGCAAATGTTACCGAACACGAATGGAAAGAAGTTGAAGATTTTGATTATGTTGAACAACACAGCAGTCCTGAACTTCCTGGATATTTAAAAAGAGAAAATGGAATTTTGTATGTAAACCCTGCATTATGCAAATTTGGTGAACTTCCTACTCCACTTCAAATTAAAACATTTGAAACAGCAAAAATTGTTAACGCAGTTAAAAAATATCCAAACAACTCTGCAATTGAAAGACTTGTTGAAGATGAAATTAACAGCAACATTTGGTTGAAAGACAGCGAAGGTAAAGCAACTGTTGATACAAGAATGATTGCAAACTATTCTAAACTAGTTAACGAACTAACAAAAAAATAATAAAAAACTAAAACCACACAAAATTGTGTGGTTTTTTTTACACGCTATTTACTGCCACAATTGGAACAAACTTGTTCTGCTCAAAAACAATTGGCAAGTTTTCTTCACCTAATGGGTGTGTTAATGCTGAATTACCAAGTTCAATAGTAAAAGCAGGAATTCCATAATTTAAGCTAACCCAATCGGAAAACCCACCAACACTACCTTCGGTTTTTACAACTTTATACCCATTAACATCTGCCATTTTTGTTGCAATGTTAAAGTCCCTTTCAATTTGTGCATTTGTTAAAGTGTAAAACCCATAATAAATAACTTCACCTTTTGTATGCCACGACAAGGAAATATCAAAATTAATAGACCTTGCAAAATTTATTAAAGCATTAACTTCCCTTTCGCTTTCAGGATAGAACCCAACAAAATTTTGAGAACTAGGACAAAAAACATTTTGTACACCTTTGCCCCACTCTGCGTTAAAATTAACATTTAAGTCAACCCCTGTCCCACTTGCTTTCCACAATGAAAAGTTTTCACTATTATTGTTTATAATCCTTAAAATTTCTTGCTGGCTTGGGCAATTTACACTTTTAAAACCATCTAGCACCAAACCAACACCATCCGGGTTAACAAGTGGAATAATGTAAAACCCACCATCAAACACTCCGTTTTTAAATTGTTTTGCCAAAAATATTATTTCTTCAATTAAAAACAAAGTTGAAAGATATTCCCTTGCATGAATTCCACCTTCCATTAACACTTGTTTTCCTGTTTTATTTCCAACATGAAAGGCATAAATTGGTCTGGAAAACGTACTTAACCCAACAATTTCGGTTTCAACACCATCAATATTTTGTAAATTTTCAATTCTTGTTAGCAATTCATTTAAACTCATAACATCTCCATTATAAAAAATATATGGATTTATAAATTTATTTGTTAACTTAACAAACTAAAATATTGACATGTTTTAAATTTAATAATAAACTAAGCAGGAATAAAAGGAGTTTTGTATGGCAATAACAAACAAAGAATATAATAATTCTAAAACAGAATATTCTTATAAATTATATAAAGAAAATAGGTTTTTTAGAAAAGCCAGAGCAATTGTTTTAAAAGATGACAAAGTTTTGGTAATACGTATTGATTTTGCAGACGGCAGACCACCACACTATTTGCTTCCTGGTGGTGGTGTTGACGAAGGCGAAACAATAAAACAATCAGTGGTAAGAGAAACACTTGAAGAATATGGCGCAATTGTTAAACCTGAACATTTTTTGGGTAAACAATATTACAATGTTCCAATTAACAGAAATGGTGAAAAATTTATTTCACGCAGGGTTGAATTCTACTATGTTTGCAAATACATAAAAGATGATGAAAATGCAGCATTTGGAATTGAAGGTGAATTTACTAACCCTGAAAAAACTTACACTAAAACAACATTAAGTTTAAGCGATTTGAAAACAATGAACAGCAAAGACCTTAACGATATGGATGCTAAAAACTTAAAGAAATTAATTGAATATATTGAAAGTAAGAAAAAATAGAGCAAAACTGCTCTATTTTTTTAATATTGATTAATAACACTGCCTTCTTCGTTGTTTTCTTTTGTAACAACAACTTTATTGTTAATATATTCTTCCATTTTTTCAACGTGAGTTATAAATCCAACTGTAAAATCAAGTTTAATCAAACTATCAAAACAAGATAACACATCATCAATATAATCTTCACTCAAATTACCAAATCCTTCATCAATAAAGAAAAAGTTAAATGATTTATTGTTACTTACCGAAATACTTTGCGACACGCCCAACGCCAAACTTAAACTAAATATAAATCTTTCACCACCACTAAGAGTTTTAATACTTCTGGTCATGCCACCATTAAAGTTGTCGATTGCCAAAAACTCTCCTGCATTTTTAGAAGAATATTTTAGCATATATTTCCCCCTAGAAATACTGTAAACAAACTTGTTTGCATATTCCGAAATCATATACAAATATTCTTCCGAAACAAAATCAACTAATGCATTTTTTGAAATATATGCAGCAAGTTTTTGTGTTAAGCGTAAATCTTGATTAACAGCATGAAGTTCGGTTTCAACTTCGTTTTGTTTAACAAGTTCTAAAACATTGTTTTCAAATTTTGTTTGAGCAATTCCCAGTTTAACTTTTGTTTCATTTAATGTTTCAGTCAACCTTTCAAGTTTTTCATGCTTTTTAGCAACAACAACTGTGTCAATCATCTTACCATTTAATTCGTTGTTTAGTTTTTCAACCTTGGTTTCGTAATAGGTTTTTTGTTTTTCAAAATTATTTAAATCGTTAACTTTTACAGAATAATTTGAATCGTTAACTTCACTATTCAAACTTGTAGCATCAAACCCAGGTGGAATTTGTTGTTTTATTTCATCAATTTCTTTATTTAAATATTTTGCTTCAACTTCCAACGCTTTAATTATTGTGTTGTTTTTAGCAATGCTATTATTTAAATCGAACCTTTCGTTTTCAACACGTTCAATTTCAGCATTAAGTTCTTCAATTTCCTTAGAGCAATCTTCCAAATCACCAAAATCCAAAAGTTGTGCTTCGTAAATTTTAATGTTGTTATTATTCTCTAAAATTTCATCTTTAATGTTTTCCAACTCGGTTTTAAGGTTTGTTGAATTTAAATTATGTTCAATTTTTAAATTAAACAATTCAGCATGTTTTTTGTTTGCCTTTGCCAAATCTTCATTTAATTTGGCTTGTTCTTTTATTAAGTCATTATTAAATTTGTTTAAACTTTTAACAGTAACATTTAATTCTTTTAAAAGCTCATCACGTTTTTCTAATTTGGTTTTATAGAATGTAACAGTTGAATTAATATTTGCAAACAACGCTAGCACATCTTTATAAATTCTATATGCTTCAACTTCGTCAAGATTGGTTTGATTTATCCCAGCTTTTAATTCAGTTAACTTTTCAATAAAACCTTCACTCTCACTAAGCAACAAAACATCGTTAACAGTTTTTAACAAATTTTCATTTTCGGCAAGTTTTAATTCAATTCTTTCAATTTCACTTAATGATGTTTCAATATTTTTTGCAACCTTATCTTCACGTTCGGTAAGGTTAAGCAACTGGTCAAGTTTTTGTGAATGTTTTTCTTTTAATAACTTTACTGCAAGTTTTGAATTTTCAATTTCATCTAATAAAACTTTTTTCTTTTCAACTGCAAGTTTAAACACATCAGCCTTTGCATTAAGCAATTGAAATTGCTCTTTAAGTTTTGCATACTCTTGTTCAACTTCTTCTAAGTCCTGATTATTTAAACCAAGAACTAAATTTGTTGTTTTAATTTCGTTATTAACCTTATCAAGTTCAACAATCTTTTCTCTAATTTTAGCAACTTTTGCTAAATTTTCTTTATTGCAACTATAATTATCAATAGCAATTTTTAACGCCAAATAATATCCTTCACGTGACTTTATGTCAGAAAGTTGTTTTTTTGCGTCAATTAATTCAAGTGTTTTGTTATTTTTCTCATCAAGTTCTTTCAATTCAAAATTTAACTTTTCAATTTCGTTCGTTAAATTTAAAATCAATTTTTCATTTTCTTTAATTTCTTCACCTAGTTGCTTTTGAGTTATTTCACTAAGTTCCCCAAAACTTTCAATTTGTTTTGTTAATGACATTTGTTTTGCAGTTAAAACTTCTAATCTTATTTTAACTTTATGATTTAACTCTTCGCCAAACTGTTCTAGGTTAAACAATTTTGAAATACTCTTTTTTCTTTCACTAGGAGTATCCATCAAAAATTTATCAAATTCATTTTGTGGCAAAGCAACACATTTTAAAAATTCTTTTTTGCTAACCCCTAACATGCTATCAAGTTTTGCATTAACAATATCGGTTGAATCTCCCAAGTTTTCATTTGTTGTAACATTTGTTAAACTTGCACCACTGCTTAGGCCACTTTGTCTAAGTCTGAAATTACGTGTTACTAGGTATGTGTTAACTTCACCATCACGCTCCAATTCAAATTCAAAATTTATGTAAGCATCTTTAACATTAACATTAATTATGTTGCTTAAATTATCTCTATCGCTTGTGCCAAACAAAGCAATTACAATACAATCTAAAATTGTACTTTTACCACTGCCGGTTGCACCAAAAATTCCAAACAAGTTTCCTTCTGCCAATTTCTTAAAGTCAACTGTTTGTGGGGTTACGTAACTGTTTATTCCGCATATTGTAAGTTTACTAGGCTTCATACACAACTTCCCCCATCAATTCTAAAAACAATTTTGTTAGTTCGTCTTCTGGTTTTTCGCCAGTTTTATTTTCAACAAATTTTTCAAAAATTTCTTTTGTTGACAAATCCTTTTTAGTTACAACAACTTGTTCGTTAATTCGTTTTGGTTCAACACTAATGGTTATAACATTTTTAAACTTTGACTTAATTTGTTTAATATCTTGTGGATTAACAAAATCCATATTTTCAAAAATAAGCCTTACAATTTTATCGGTGTTAACTTTTAAAAAGTTTATTGCTTCTTCCACCGAACTAACACGTTGCGATATTAAGTGTTTTGCATCAACTGCAAACCTTTCAACACTTCTTACACCTTTTTTTACATCGATATCAGCAACCATTACATAATTTTCTAACGATATATCATCAAAAAACTTGTTAACAGTGCTACCAGAATAATAAATATGATTTTTCTTATCAACACTAATTTGTTGATGAATATGACCCAATGCTGTATAGTGTGCTTTTGTAACCAAACTTTCCCTATCAACAAACGAAATAGCACCACCCACAACTTCGTAATTAGAAAATTCTTCCGGCGTGCAATTTATTGGATATGTTAACAAATGACTTACAGCAATATTTATCGTGTCTTTTTTAAACCCAGACAATGCAGGTTTAAACCATTCTTTAATACTATCTTTAAGTTGTTCATTTTCTTTTTTGATTTGTTTATAACGATAATACGACGGATATGGCATTGTTGCCACAACGGCCTTTTCGCCATTTTTGGTTTTAAATTCAATATAACCCACACCACTATTAACTGGGTAAATATTTTTTCCTTTCATATCAGCAAAACTAACTTTTGCCATTTCACCAACCAAATATATGTTGTGCAAATTCGCAAACACATTTGCATTGTTAAAACGCTTAGGTTCATCATGATTACCAGCAATTGCAACAACAGCACGATTACCATTATCACAAAGTTTAATTAAAGTATCAAACACAAGTTTTTCTGATTCAGCGCTTGGCAAAAAAGAGTCGTAAATATCGCCAGCAATAATAACCATGTCAACTTTTTGCTTTTTTGCAATATCAACAATTTGTTGGCATGTTTTCTTTTGTTCTTCAATTCTTAAAAAGTCGTCGGTTCGGCAACCAATATGCCAATCGGCTGTATGCAGAATTTTCATTGTTTACACCCCTTAAAGTTTTACACGTAAAAAGTATAACATAATTTAACAATTTAACAAAAAGGTTTAAATCACAATAAATTTAAATTCTTTAAAATATACGAATTGCACAAAATTGAAATTTATATTACAATTAATGTTAGTAAATACAAAATTTTGTGTTATACTTTTTTTGTTAAAGCATATAAGGAGAAAATGATGTCTTTTTGTAAACTATCAAACGACTTTTTAAATGATGGTCACACACAACTTGAAAACAATTTTATTGTTGAGTTTGTTCCAACCATGAACCCTCTAACACTAAAAGTTTACCTATACGGGCTATATTTGTGTCAAAACGGAATTGAACACTCAATTTCTGATTTTGAACGTGTTTTTGATTTGTCGGAAGATGATGTTATCAGTTTGTTTAAAAACCTAGAAGAACTTAATTTGGTTGATTGCATTGAAGTTGAACCAATGGAAATAAGATATTTGCCAGTTAAACATTCTTCACTATTCTTAAAAAAATTTGATGTTAAAAAGTTTAAAACCTTTAATGTTAAAGCACAAGAACTTCTAAAACGACAAATTGATATTAACGAATATAACCAATACTACTATCAAATTGAAAAACACAATTTAGAACAAGATGCAGTTGTTAAAACCATTGAATATTGTGTTGCAAAAAAAGGCGACACTGTTTCAGCAAACTACATTTTAACAGTTTTACGCAACTGGGCAATGGAAGGAATTAAAACAGTTGAACAAGTTGATGCACGAATTGTTAGTGAAGAAAGATATAACGACGACGTTAAACTAGTGCTGACTGCGCTTGGCACAAAACGAGCAAGCACAATGGAAGAAAGATCAATGTTTATTGATTGGACTGTAAACTTGGGCTTTACACTGGAAGCAATAACACATTTGGCAAAAATAACCAAAGCGAAAAAAGGCAACTTTTTAAAACTTAATGCACTAATTAACAAGTGTTACGAACTAAACAAATTTAGCACAAAAGAAATTGACGACTTTTTTGCTATGGAAGAAGAATATTACAACATTGCAAAAGCAGTTTGCCGAAACCTTGGTGTTCACTACGACAATTTAAGCATAGTGGTTGAAACTTATGTTTCTAACTGGTGCAACCTAGGCTACGATGTTAACGCATTAACAAAACTTAGCATGTATTGCTTTACATCTGGAATAAAAACATTGCAAGGACTAAATTCAACAGTTAACAAAATGTTTAAACTTGGCATAGTTACAGCCGAAGCAATTGATATTTACATAAACGAACTTAACTGCTTTGACGATAAAATTGAAGAAATTATTGCCGAATTTGGTTTGGGCAGAAACGTTAATAAATTTGACCGTTCATTATATAACACTTGGGTAAATGACTGGAAAATGCCATTAAACCTAATTGATTACGCAGTTAAACTTAGCAAAGACAAAATTCAACCAATGCAATTTTTGAACAGAGTGCTTTCAATTTATCACAACAAAGACATAACAACTGTTGAACAAGCACAAAACGAAAAATTGGATTTTGAAAATTCTTACAAACAAAACAATAAACCAAACAAACTAGAAAAACGTGAATACACAAAAGAACAACTTTCAAGTTTGTTTGATGTTATAAACGAGGTTGAGCTATGATAAACAAAACCGACTTTAATTATACAATTAACAAAATTTTTGCTGATAGAAGACAACAAGCAAAACAAACAGCCGAAGACAACTTCAATTTTGCATTAAAAAATCCTACATTAAAAGAAAGTTTTTATAAAGTAAGGGGTTTACAAATTGATTTAAGCAAAGTTGAATCAAACAGTGTTGAAGCACAAAAAATTGAAAAACAAATTGAAGCAGAACGAATAATTCTTCGTGAAGAATTAACCAAATGTAATTTAACAAAAGAAGATTTAAAACCACAATATACATGTAAAAAATGTAACGACACAGGTTTTGTTAAAGGTAAAAAATGCACCTGCTATAAAGCAGAACAAAACAAACTTTACTTAAACGAATGTGGAATAAACAAAGCAATTTTGCCAAGTTTTAAAAATGTAGATTTTGAAACTTTTGGAGCACATAAAGAAGATATTGAAAAAATTTACAACCTAACAAAAAGTTTTGTTGAAAAGAAAGATGGCACAAAACAAATGGTTGTTATATATGGCAAAACAGGTGTTGGTAAAACATACTTAACCGAATGTGCCCTAAATCAAGCCATTTCAAACGATGTTTACACAATTTACACCACAGCATTTAAACTTAACGAGGACTTTTTAAAATATCACATTGCAAAATTTGAAGAAAAACCATATATTTTAAGCCCATATTTGGAAAGCGATTTACTTATTATTGACGACCTTGGCAGCGAAAACAAACTAAAAAATGTTACAAGTGAATATTTGTATTTGGTGCTAGACACCAGAACACGTAATGGTTTGAAAACAATTATTACAACCAACCTTGCACCAGAACAAATTCAAGACACTTACGAAGACCGTGTGTTTTCAAGAATGTTTAATAAACAAGTTGGCGTTCTACTAAATATGCCTGGCGAAGATTTAAGATTTAAAAAATAAGATATAAATAAAAAAGTAAGCAATTATTTGCTTACTTTTTATTTCGACATACCCACAGATGTTTTATTAGGAGTGGTTTTTACATTAGTAATTTCTTTATATGCTCGCATATCGTATCCAACATCATTTATGGTTTCATTTACTTTTGTATCTAATACAAAAAATATGGTATCAACCATATTTATTACTCATCTTCTGATTTTACAGCAGTTACAGTTTTGTACATATTATCCCTATACTCTTGTGGTTCTTTCCATTGATCTAGCAAGTATTTCTTTAATTTTTCACCTTTCAATTTACTTATTCTAGCATTTTCTGCTCTTCGTAAATCATAGAAATTTTTCATTCTCAACTCTGTTTCTTCTCTATGTTCCCACTCATAATCAAAAGCCTCAAGTCTTCTTTCAACATCTTCTTTTGGGCGACCTTTCATTGCTCTTATTATTATCTCTTTTTCATTTTTATACTCTTGTTCTTCTGGGTATAATAATTGTTCTCCAGCTATTTTGCTCCACTTCTCCATTAAGCTAGCATACTCTTCATCTGATATTATCTTTTTACTTCTTGGTTTTGTGTCACAATAATAATTTAAGTGGTCTTTCTTTTTTAGTTCCACAATATCTTTATCCCTAACTTTATTAAATTCGTTTCGCAACTTTTTTAAGTCTTTATAAAGCACTTTTAGTTTCTTTTCATCTTTCTCATTATCTATTAAATTAAAGCATTCTTCTAATTTGACAGATATAGCTTGTAATAATGTCATTTTGTATTCCTCCTTTTTCACTTATATTTTAATAAATATTATCA
>JAZRJQ010000123.1:0-9513 GCA_045645925.1 Clostridia bacterium
CATTGGAATAATTGGAACATTGTATTTTACTGCATATTTAAATGCACCACCTTTAAATGGTCGTGGTTTTTCGTACATTGGCCACAAACATTGTTCGGGATATATTGCAACAAATTGATTTTTGTTTAAGTAAAATTCAAAAGCTTCTTCAAATTTACGCATTGCAGAAAGGTTTTTGCTTAATGGCAAAATCCCTTCAACTTGCATCATTTTGTGAATAATGTTGTCGTTTCTTAAATTAAAATCGGCAACAACAAACTTTGCACGCTTTGGTTTTAATGCTTTTTTAACGGCAAAACAATCAAAAATATGTACGTGGTTTGATGTAACAACACCGTTTTTTATTCCTTTTAAGTTTTCTTTTCCAACAACAATTGTTTTTAAGTTTTTGTTTTGTTTCCTAATAAAGGGGTTAATTATTAAAAGGCGTTTAAAAAATATATCGCATTTTTTTATAAAACCTTTTCTAATGTAGGGGTAATCTGCTGTAACAGGTTCCGAAAAGCTGGTGTCAGGTGGTGTTATTTCGTCCCAAAACTTGCCTTCACGTTCAAACTGTTCAATAGTTTCTTTAATGTTTTGTTGTGACATCTAATCACGTCTCCTAAGCTTTTTTATAAAATAAACCATAAAATTCGTCAAGAATAAATTTCATACGATTTTCACATGTTGGTTGGTTGTTAACAATATCAACGTATTGTTTTGCCAATCCTTCTATTTCTTGAACGTTGGTGCTAATAAGTTTTCTGTTTTTGGTTTGGCACTTTTCCATTGCTTCCATAAATTCTGGCGATGTAATGGCATAAGTTGTTGATTTGTATTGATCTTCAAGTGGAACTTCCAAATATTTCATAAATTCAACATCAAGCATTCCAAAGAAAAGGTATCTTGAATTAATCATTTTTGTTGCTATGTTTTTTGGGTTGTTTTTGTAAATGACTGGGTCACGTAGGTCGGCAATATCGTAGCGCTTAAAGAAAAATCCATTACGATTGTTTTCGTTGTCCTTTTTTAGTTGAATTGTGTTGATTGCTGATGTGTTTTGGTCTGTTTTTGGTGCACAATAGTAGTTGTGTAAAACTTCGTTTAAATAATAAACAGACTTAAAGTTGTGTAGGTTTGCAATATTAAACAATTCATCTTCCGTAAACTTCATTTTTTCTTCATAACCTTCGGTTAGTACTTCACGGCGTATAACCTTGTTCCAAGGCATTCCAAAAACAAAAAAGTCGTTGTAATATTTCATTTTTTGGTTCTTCTTTGTTAAATCGTATTTGCCACCACGTAAGTATGTTTTAAAAACAGGGTGGGTAAAGTTGCAAATAACGCAATCAACATTTTGTTCTTCCAACTTGTTAACCATTTTTTCAACAGCAGTCTTTTTTGTGTAATTATCGTCGCTGTCTAGAAACATAACATAATCGCCGGTCATTATTTTTAAACCTAAATTTCTGGCACTTGAAACGCCACCATTTTCTTTGTTAACTAATTGAATAAAAGGATATTTTTTAGCGTAACGAGAAACAATGGTTGCAGACTTGTCTTTTGAACCATCATTAATAACCAAAACTTCTAAGTTTGGATAAGTTTGCTTTGCCACACTGTCTAAACATCTTTTTAAAGTTTTTTCAGCATTGTAGCAAGGTATAATTATTGAAACCTTCTTTCTCATAAGTTCTCCGTAAGTTAAATTTTGTTTTAGGATAGTTGGCTTAAAACCTAATTACCAAACATGGTAAGTTTGTTGCCAAATTATTGTTGATTTTTTACGCATACATTATTGCAAAAAATATTTTAAAACGCAAGTTGGTTATGCTTAAAACATTCCCAACTTGTGTTTTGGTTGTGGGAATTTAAAATTGCAATTCCCACGTGGTGGGAATTAGTGTGAAAAATGGCTTTATTTTGTTGTTTTTAAATTTATAATTTATGAGATTGTAAAAACTTGCATTCCCACATCAAAATTTAAAATGGGGCAATTCGCTTGAAAAAAACTGTTATAATTGGTACTATATTAGTATGGAAAAACAAACAAAAGATATTAAACAAATTATTGCTAACAATTTAATAATGTTAAGAAAAAAACACAAGTTAACTCAAAACGAACTTGCAAAAAAACTTAATTATTCCGATAATGCTATTTCAAGGTGGGAACGTGCCGAACTTGCACCAAGTGTTGAAGTTTTGCAAAGTATTAGTGAAGTTTATAATGTTCCAATTGAATATTTGTTAAAAGAAAACACTGTTCAAGTTTTAGAACGTGACGATAGGAACTATGTTGCTAACAAATTTGCAACCACACTGTTATCAGTTTCCATAATTTGGTTTGCTGTAACGGTTGCGTTTGTGTATTGTAACACATTTTTTGATGTTAACATGTGGCAACTGTTTGTTTGGGCTGTTCCTGCATCTTGTTTGGTGCTATTAACATTTAGCCAATTTTGGCGTACCAGAACTTATAGGTTTGTTGTTTTAACTGTTTTAAACTGGACTGCATTGCTTTCAATGTATTTGCAGATGTTGGAATATAACATGTGGCTTGTGTTTATTGTTGGAATTCCAACGCAAATTGCGCTTGTGGTTTGGGCATTTATTAAACCTAAAAAAGTAAAATAATAAAATCATTTAAAAGTATTTTTATAAGGAAGTTTTGTTATGGAAGAAAATTTAAAAGATACAGAACAATCTGTTGAGCAATCTGTTGAAAACAAAAAACCTGAAAATCGTAGGTTAAAACGCAAATGGTGGTTTACTCTTTTAAAAAAGATTATGAAATGCCGTTACAAAAAACCACGTTTTGTTTATTTGGGTGAAGAAATTAAAAATGGTGGCATAATTCTTTCTAATCATGAAGGAACTGATGCTCCACTTTCGTTAGAAATTTATTTAAATGCACCAATCAGAATGTGGGGTGCATCGGAAATGAATTCTGGGCTAATTAAAATGTATAAATATCAAACCAGAGTTTATTATCATGAAAAGAAACATTGGAATTTGCATTTAGCAAGATTGTTTTGTTTGATTGCTAGTCCACTAACAAATTTGTTTTATAAAGGTCTTGATTTAATTTCAACCTATCGTGACACAAATTTTATGAAAACAGTAAAAGAAAGTATGGAAGCAATTGAAAAGGGTCAAAACTTAGTAATTTTTCCGGAAGATTCAACAAATGGATATTTAGATGAACTTGAAGGTTTCCATAAAGGATTTGTTGTGTTTGCAAATAGTGCACTAAGAAAAGGGTACGATTTGCCAATTTATGTTTCGTATTTTAGAAAACGTGATAAAACCTATATTATTGATAAACCGGTAATGTTTTCCGAACTTGTAAAAAATAGCACTTCAAAAGAAGATCTTGCAAAAAAATTATGTTTGCGTTGCAACGAACTTGGAAAAATGAAGTTTGATGAAAATGGCAATTTGGTTGAAAATCCTTTGGAAAAATCTGAGATTGAAATTGTTGAGCCA
This sequence comes from Clostridia bacterium, assembly GCA_045645925.1. Lineage (GTDB taxonomy): Bacteria > Bacillota > Clostridia > Christensenellales > UBA1242 > UBA6345. The sequence goes on from JAZRJQ010000123.1 coordinate 3,469, forward strand.
GATAAAGAAGATTGTAAATTGGTTGGTTAAAAACAAAAAAAGACTTACAGTTTTGTAAGTCTTTTTTGTTTGTTAAATATCTAAACTATAAACATGTTTTGTTCTTGTGCGATTTACAAATCTGTATTTTTTGCAAGCGCTTTCAAAACTTATAAAAACTTTTCCATCAACAAGTTCAACTTCTTCACTCATGGCAGGGCAGGTTAAAGTTGAAATCAAATCGGATTCTTCTAACACGTAAACGTTTAAAGTTTTGTTGTTAAAGGTTGTGGTTGCAGATGGTGTTCCGTCTAAAATATTTTCATAAATATAAACTTTACTGTCTGCAATTGCATAAGAAGTTGATAACACAATTTTACCATCTTTGTTAAAAGTCATACCTTGAACTTTGTTTGGCATTGAAATTCCATATTCTGCAACATCGTCAACCAAACCAAATTCATTGTTTTCGTTAATATCGTAAACCACAGTTAACGATTTGTTTGTTCCGTTGTTGGTTGTAATATGATGATTACTTGGTGATTCGTGTGAGCCGTCACGGTAAAATTCGCCAACAATTAATTGGTTGTTTTTAATTGTTAAAAAACTGCAAGCATTGCCAGTTTTAAATTCGTCTAATGCTTCAACGCTTTCGCCATTGTTAACGTTTTGTATTTGACTTATGTTAAATCTTAAAACTGAATCTTCACCTGTAACCCAAACGGTGTTGTTGTAAGTTGCAATACCACCAAAGTGTGCTGTGCTTAATTCGTTATCAAATTTAACAGTAAAATATTTTTCAACTTGATAATCTGATTTGTTAACAACATAAATTCTAGAAGCAGATTTATCGCCCATGTAACCAGTAACAAAAAATTGATTTGTGGTTTCAGAGTAGGTAAGCCCTTGTGGAACAAAGGTTGTTTCAAGCCCAGGTATTGAAAATTCTTTTATTGCAACTTTGTTAAACTTAGGATAGAACGCTCCAAAATAATAAATTGTTAAAGTTAACAAAATTGCTGCTAAAACACTACTTAGTGTAATTAATAAAAATTTTTTCTTTTTTGACATGTTTTCCATTTCCTATTCTTTTTTTGAAATATACCATTAATATAAAAGTTATGCAAACAAAATAAACCTTGTTAAAAAATATTGCGAAAAATTTAATAGGGTTTTGTTTAATAATTTTGTATGTGGTTCGTAAAAACATAAAACCAATTTTAATATGAAACGTAACTGTATTGTTTTTATAGTGTGTGTTTTTTGACATAAAGCGTATACTTAATGTTTAAAAATTGCATATGTTTATAATTTGTTTATGGGTTGTAACAATAAAATTATAAACAAAATTTTTTGTTTTATCATAAAATATAAATTGTATTTGTTGTTTAATTGTTATACTAATTTCGTTTTTTGTGCTAGTATAAACTATGTAATATTGATTTGTTCAATACTTTCACAAATCAAGTTTGCATACGCAAACACCGTTATTCTAACGGTTACATAGTTTGAATAAACATCAGTTGCTGTCAAATGCCACTTCGTGTCGCTTGACGACAACTTGTGATAATATAATAAAAATTTAGGAGTTAAATGTATGAGTATTAAAAAAGCTGTTATTCCTTTGGGTGGGTTGGCAACCAGATTTTTACCTGCTTCAAAAGCAGTTCCAAAGGCAATGTTTCCTGTTGTTGACAAACCAATTGTTCAATATTTGGTTGAAGAACTTTCGGCATGTGGAGTTACCGATATTTTAATTTTGGTTGGCAGAAACAATGAAGCAATTTTAAATCATTTTGATAAATTTCCAGAAATGAATTTTGCTTTACAACGTGATAACAAACTTGCACTTTTAGAAAAAGCAGAAAAGCCATGTAAACTTGCAAACATTTTTTACAAACGTATTTACGATCCTAATGGTGTTGCCGATGCTGTTATGAACACAAAAACTTTTGTTGGTTCAGACCCTTTCTTTGTTGTGTTTGGTGATGAGTTGTTTTATAACAGTGAAAAAAGTTCAATAAAACAAATGGTTGAATTGTACGATAAAACCAACAAGTGCATTATTGGTTGTTATAATGTTGATAAGAAAGATGTTTCAAAATATGGCATTATGGCAATTGATAATGTTGATGGAATTTTAAATGTTACAAACATTGTTGAAAAACCAAAAGTTGAAGAAGCACCATCAACACTTAGTGCTGTTGGAAAATATGTATTAACACCTGATGTGTTTGATATTTTGGATGAAGTAAGCAAAAACTTTAACAAAGAAACAAACTATACCGAAGCGTTAAACATTTTGGCGCACACTGGCAACCTTGTTGCAGCCGACCTTGTGGGGGAACGTTACGATACTGGTGGCAAACTTGGTTACTTGCTTGCTAATGTTTCATATGGTTTAAAAGACCCTGAAATTGCAGAAAAGTTTAAAGAAGAACTAATAAAAATGTTAGGATAAAATTTAAAGAAGAAAGCAGAGCAATCTGCTTTTTTTTGTTTTAAAAAAGAAAAAGTTTTTATGGTTATTATTTTGTTAACTTAAATTTTTTATTATGCTAAAATTAGTTTGTTATGGAGAAAAGTTTGATGGAAAAAAATATTATTATGTTTGATTTTGACAACACTCTGGTTGATTCGCTTAAACATTGGTATAAAGTTCAAGAAAATTTAATGTTTAAAAAGTATGGTAAAAAACCAAACCCAGAAATGGAACCACGTAGGCATGGAAAAAATAATAGGCAAGTTGCCGAATTGTTTATTGAACTAGCAAATGTTGATGTTGACTACAAACAAATTTTTGAAGATTGGTTCAACTTTATGGAAGTGTGTTACACCAAGAAAGTAAAAATGTTAAAAGGTGCAAAGGATTTTTTGCAAAACTTAAAACAACAAGGCAAAAAACTTGTGCTTGCATCTGCCACAGAATTTGAACTTTTGCAAGTTGCATTAAAACATTTTGGATTAACCGATTTGTTTGATGAAGTTTACACCGAAACCGTTATGGGACGTGCAAAAATTGAGCCTGAGTTTTTTGATGAATTGTTAGTTAGGTTAAATGCTACACCAGACCAAATTTTCTTTTTTGAAGATTCTTATGGTTCAATTAAAAATGCAACAGCAAAAGGTATTGAAGTTTGTGCTGTTGTTCATAAATATAACAAAAGGCATTTACTAAAACTTAACAAAATGTGTAAGTTGGTTATTAAAAACTATAAAAATAAAAAAATATATAATTTATTTTAAGGAGAATAAGAATGAAAAAAGGGTTTATGATTGCAAACATTGTTATTGCCGAAATTGTTGTAATGCTTACCATGCTTTATTCAGAATTCAGTGGGGTATGGCTTAAAGCAGCTTGTAGCATAACTTTTGTAACATTAGGAATTGTTAATTTGGTGTATACTATTTTAAACAAAAGTAACAACTTAAAGTTTGTAATTTATTTTGTTGTTGCATTAACAATTGCTATGATTGGCGACATTGTTTTGTGGTTTGATTTTATTATTGGTGCTGCAATATTTGCTGTTGGACATGTTTTCTATTTTGTTGCATATTGTGTGTTGGAAAAATTTGAATGGAAAAACTTAATTGTTTCAGGGTGTATATTTTTGCCTGCTGCATTGTTAATCTTATTGTTTCCAGGGTTTGATTTTGGTGGAATTATAATGCAAATTGTTTGTTTGGTTTATGCTTTAATTATTTCATTAATGCTAGGCAAAGCAATTGCAAATGTTATAAAAGAATTTTCAACAACAAACATTATTATTGCTTTGGGAAGTTTCTTGTTCTTCTTTTCTGACCTAATGTTGTTGTTCTACTATTTTGGTGGTAAAAACTTGGTTTCAGATATTTTGTGCTTGGCATCGTACTACACAGCTCAACCATTGTTAGCTTTTTCAATTTTCCATTCTGAAAACGTAAAAGATGAAAAACAAAACTGAATAATTTAAAGTGGTTTTAATACCACTTTATAAAAACAGAATATAACAAATATAAAAGATTAAATAAAAAAAGAAGTTAAAAATAACTGCTTTTTTGTTTAATTAACCTTAATCGTTCACAAACAAATCAATTATTTGTGGGTAAAACTTTTTAATGGTTTTAAACTTGTTTCGTTGGGTTAAATATGTTTTATATAATTCTTCCAATTTTGGAATATATTCAAAGCCATCGTTTAGATAATCTTGTTTTAGTTTGTCGTAGTCGGAGTTTTCAAAATTATCTTCAACAAATTTGCATTCAATTGCTCTTATAATGCTTTCGTTGATAACTGTTTCTTTGTGTGTGCCGTAGGAATTGCAATCAAATGCTTTTTTAAATTTTGATTCGTTAATTTGTTTTATAACGTTTTTATATTTATCGGTTAACGGATTTATAAACGAATGGGCAAACTCATGTAAGATAAGAGTTGTTGTGTATGGTAGATTGTAGGCATAATCAATTTCGCCATCAAATCTGGTTTCTTTATAGGGTCTAGCACAGCAATAAAGGTTTTTGTTAACATTTATGCCATAGTTTGATGTTGTTATGCCAAACATTAATGTTACATTAAGTTTTTTAGAACTTAAACCCAAAAACTCAAACAAATATTGTTCAGGGTTAAACTTTAACATATCTGTTTTGAATTGTTTTAAATTGTGTAGGTAATAACTTTTATTGTTTTCAAAAAAGTTGTTGAAATCTGAAACACAAACAAAATCATTAATTTGATTAACCAATTTTTTATATTCAGTCGAAGTTAAGTTTGCTCTTTGCAACAATTCTGTGCTTGGTTTTACTTTGTAAAAAATGTTAAGCATTAATTCAACCGGTGCATCATACTTGAAAGTGTTGTTTTTAAGCAAACTTTTAAATGTTGTTATAACTTCATGGTTTTCAAATTGAATAAATTGTTTTTTAACTAATTCAATATATTTTTTGTTGGTTCTAATTTTGTTTAATTTAAAGTTTGAGAGCACGAAAATAACACCCAAAAATTCAAGTGCAGGGTTTACGTTTAGGTTGATATTTCCAAAATCTATTTTTAATTCGTTTCCAAAATTTGTTCTCATATTTTAAGAGTAATAAAAAACCCCTAAAAAGTCAAGCAATGGTGGTTTTCCAGAATTCAAATGTAAAATGTTAAACATTTATGTTTAAAGTTGTGTGGTTTTTTGGATTGTTTTGTTTTTCAAGTGTAAGTTGCATATTTAAAAAGTTTGATAATTTTACTTGTTGTGCTACACTATTTTTAGAATAATTAAGGGGAAGTGTTGTTATGAAATTAAGTAAATATATTGACCATACTTTATTAAAACCAGTTGCAACAAAGGAAGATATTGTTAAACTTTGTGCAGAAGCAAAACAATTTGATTTTTACAGTGTTTGTGTTAACCCATGCTATGTTGAACTTGCAAGCAACGAATTAAAAGGAACTGATGTAAAAGTTGCTTGTGTTATTGGTTTTCCATTGGGGGCCAACTCAACCGAAATTAAAAAACTTGAAGCAATTGAAGCAGTTAAAAATGGCGCAGGCGAACTTGATATGGTTATAAATCAAGGTTTGTTTAAAATGGGAGAATACGACCAAGTGGTTGCCGATATTAATGCTGTTTGTGAAGCAGGTGTTCCTGTTAAAGTTATTGTTGAAACCAGCCAATTAAACCAAGAAGAAATTGCAAAACTTTGCGAACTGGTTAATATTAGTAATGCGTTATTTATTAAAACAAGCACTGGTTTTGTGGGTGATGGTGCAAAACTAGAAGATGTAAAACTAATGCGTGAACTAATGCTTGAAACAAAACTAGTTAAAGCAAGTGGTGGAATTAGAGATAAGGAAACATTCTTAAAAATGATTGAAGCTGGTGCCGACCGTATTGGCACAAGCAGTGGAACAAAATTGATTGATTAATTTTTAATCAAATAAAATTTAATTGTTAATAATTGTAAAATAGAAACTTGTAAGGAGAAAGATTGTGCAAAGTTTTTTAAATAACATTGCAAAACTTGAAAAACTTAATAATCATTTTAACAAACTTTGTGAACTTTTAACTTACGAAGAAGTTGTGTGTGATAAAAAGTTGT
>JAZRJQ010000124.1:0-1763 GCA_045645925.1 Clostridia bacterium
GCACCATCAAGTTTTACTGCCCTAGCAATATCATCCAACTTACCTTCACCAATAACATACTTTGGGTCTGGTTTAGGACGTTTTTGCCAAATCTTGTTAACAACCAAAATTCCAGCTGTTGTTGCCAAACCTTCAAGTTCTTTTAGGTCTGTAACAATATCGTCATCTTTTTCAATTTCAGCCATTACCAAAATTGCACGTTGTTGACGTTTAAAGTTATTATACAAATCAATAGTTTTTGTTTTGTTTTTTCTATTTGTTGATGTTGAATCAATTTTATCTAACAACCCATATTTGTTAATATACATAATGTTTGGAACATACACAATTGTCATATCGTTTCCGTTAGGGAAACCAACATGTGCTCCAACCATACCAGTAACAGAAACACCAATTGCACAAACGCAATCAAACCTATAATTGGTTAAGGCAACTTTATCAAGTGTTGAAAGGTTACTATCACCTTTTGGAACTGTGTGAATTAAACGTAAGCCTTCACCACTGTTTGGGTTTTCATTTATTGAGGTTAAATCTGTGTTACCCTTTTCAGAAACAAACACATCTTTAACAACACCTTTTCTGTTAACCAACACATCAACCTGCAAACCGGTTTTATCAGTAATTAAAACCATAAGTTTTAATAGGTCCATATCAATAAAATCGTACTTTGAACAAACAACATTAACATATTCGGTTAGTTGTTTTTTATAATCCTTATTCAGCCTTAAATCAATTTTCATCTAAAATGCTCCCATCAAACAAACAGTGGCATTTTTTTGCTAACCTCCAAAACGCTTTCGTTTATTTGTTCATCTGTTAAACTAATTAATTCGCTATTATATGCTTTAATAGCTTTTAAATTTTTTGCAATTTCGTTAATTCTGCAACCAACAACCAAACCATTTATTTTTTGAGGACTTCTCACCCTTGTCATGTGGTTAAAGTAAGCAATGTTTTGGTTAAAATAATCTTCTAAGTCGTTGCAAAAAGTTTCGAAATTTTCCAATTGAGAAAATTCGAATTCATTATCAAATAAATATGTAAAAGCATAAATCCCAATGTTTTCTTCGGTAATAACCAAATCAGAATTTTGAACAGCAAATGCATACGCCTTTTCAACTTTGTTTTGATTTACTAGTGACAAAATATACTTATTTTTTAAATAATTATCTTCACTATACAATGAACTTTTTACCAAGTTTGAAACATCTTTTTGTGAATTGCTATTATCAACGCTTGAAACAAAATAAGCATAATTATTGTTGTTATAGAATTTTTCAAAATAAGTTTCAACTTTTTCGTGATTTTCGGTTTTAATGCTTAGATTGATTAAAGAATATAAAGTGTTATAATCTTCATCACCTTCATAGGCACGTTCCAAATAATAAACGGCAGCCTTGTTAGCCCCCATACTGTAAAACCAATTACTTAATTTTTGGGGATAAAAAAAATGTTGAACACCAAAAACAACAACAAGCAAACTTAGCATTGTTAAAAATGTAAACAGTATTGGCTTTACAATGTTGTTTTTAACATCCATGCGTTTTCTCCTTATTTTTTATCCATAATTATTATAACAAATTAATAATAAAAAATAAAGAGTTTATGTAAAAATTGATGTTAAAATTTTGACAAATTTTGCAAAACAACAAAAACAAAAAACCTAGGATTTTCCTAGGTTTTTTAAAGCTTTTGTTATACTGTTTTTTTTGCTAAAATTTCAGCAGTTATTGGATCAATAATTACTGAATAATTTTTACCAA
>JAZRJQ010000125.1:0-6625 GCA_045645925.1 Clostridia bacterium
CAACAATCTTCATATGGTAAAATTGAAGTGTTATATGTGTTAATTTTTTTACTGATTTCAATAATATCTTCTTTATCCATTGCAATAAGTGGACGTAAAACTGGAATATCTTCAATAACAGCATTAGTAACAGTCATACTTTCAATTGTTTGAGAAGCAACTTGTGCCAAACTCTCACCTGTTATAATTGCCTTTAAATGGTACTTTTTAGCAATTCTTTCACTAATACGCATCATAATTCTACGCATTAAAGTAATCATATATTCAGGCCTACAATGTTTATGTATTTCTTCTTGGATTTTTGTAAAAGGTACTATATGAAGTTTAATGTTTCCGGTATATTCACTTATAATTTTAGCCAATGTTAAAACTTTGTCTTTTGCAAGTTCGCTTGTGTAAGGAAAACTATGAAAATGGATTGCGTGTAAAGGCATTCCACGCTTACTCATTAAATAACCTGCAACAGGGCTATCAATTCCACCTGACAACAATAATAAACCAGCACCACTTGAACCAACTGGCATACCACCACAAGCCTTAATTATTGTGCTATAAATATATGAATTTCCGTCTTCCCTTATTTCAATATAAACTGTTGTTTCAGGAGTTCTTAAATTAACTTTTAGCTCTGGTTGATTTTCTAAAATAACACCACCTATTAAAGCAGCAAATTCAGTTGATTGAATTGGGAAATATTTATCAGCACGCTTTACATCTACTTTAAATGTGTTTGTTTCAATTTTAATTTCTTTTATGCAATCTTCTATATTTTGTTGTAATGTTTTAACAACAAAGCATGGACTTAAAGAATACACACCAAAAACATGACTGATTTTTTCAATTATTTCTGCTTCATAAATTGGATCATATTCATCAACAATATATCTGCCAGAAATTTTAGTTAGTTTTAATTTATAGTCTTTTAATGTTTGTAAAATATTGTGACTTAACAAATTTTCAAAAACATATTTGTTTTTACCTTTTAAAAATATTTCGCCAAATCTAATTAATATTGCTTTTTCCATAACTTTCCTACTTTAAAATTTTAATATATCTACTACAACTATCTTTTATTATCTTTGCAGCATTTATAACTTCTTCAACAGTGTTAAATTCGCTAAAACTTACCCTAACAGAACTTAATATAACATTATCATCAATACCCATTGCTGATAAAATTCTGTTACCAGTTTTCTTGCTTGAACAAGCAGAACCATTACTAATTAAAACACCTTCAGCTTCAGCCATATGTAAAATTGTTTCTGCTTTTACTTTTAATACTGCAAACGAAACAATATATGGTGAGCATTCATTAGTTGAATTAATAACCACACCGTTAAAGTTGTTTGTTAATTCGTTTATAAATTCATTTTTTAAATTTTGTACATGTTCAAAATTTTGTTTTTGGTTTTTCACTATTCTATTTGCTGAAATGTTAAACGCAAAAATTCCACATGTATTTTCAGTTCCACTTCTTATACCAAATTCTTGTCCGCCACCAAATGTGCTTGGTTTAAGGTTTACTCCCTTTTTAACATATAGAGCACCAACACCTTTTGGTCCATGAATTTTGTGAGCACTAATTGTGTACAAATCAACACCTAAATCACTAACATTAACCGGAATTTTGCCAAAAGCTTGAACACCATCGCAGTGAAAAATAATATCCTTATTTTCAGCTTTTGCAATTTTGACAAGCTCTTTAATGTTATTTATTGCTCCAGTTTCGTTACAAACATGCATAACAGAAACAAAAGAAGCTCCTTTAATTTTTAATTTAAAGTCTTCAACATCAACAATTCCATCTTTTGTTAAATTAACATATTCAACCTTATAGCCTTGACTTTCTAAGTTTTTAGCAACATTAAAGATTGCTGGATGTTCTGCCATTGAGAAAACTAGTTTTGTTCCATCTTTACGTATAGCTCCATTTACAGCCATATTATTAGCTTCGGTTGCTCCAGATGTAAAAACCAAATTATCAAATGAGCTACCACCTAGCAACTTAATCAAATTCATTCTTGCTTTATTAACTTCTTTTATTACGTCTGAACCACACTTATATAAAGCAGATGCGTTATAAAAGCCTTCCTTGCTTTTTGCAACATACTCATCTAATGCTTCATCATATATTTTTGTGGTACTTGCATTATCTAAAAAAATCATTGTAAATTTCCTTTTAACTAATGATAATTTTATCATAGTATTTGAAAATTAACAATGAAAATTTTTTAATATGGAACAAAGTTTAACAATGTATCAAGAGTGTCGGAATATAAATACACTTCTGGTACTTGTCCAACAATTATACTTTCCGAAATTAACACTTGCCTAGTTATATTATACTTACTACTTAACAATGGCAAAACAACACCCACATCAGCAGAAATCTTTAAATATATTTTATGATTTGTTTGGTTAATACCAGCAGTTTCAAAATCAGATAAAAAAGAACAATTAACTGCTCCTATTGGATTAACCTTTAATTTAATCTTAGGTCCACGCCCAACAAACAACGGAATACCAGTAAACGAACCTAGTGGAATACCCACGCCATTTTTACCATATTCTTCAATTTTTATTTCCGTGGTTTGCGCCAAATCTTTGCTCAAATTATTTATTTCTAAACTATTAGCCTGAATCATACTAATATTACCAAGTTCGTCTGTTATTATGTTAACCAAGTCTTCATACACAATTGAGTTTATAACAACATCTGCAATTGCGCTATTCATGGCTTTTGTTGCCAAGGCTTTTGATTTTAATTCAATAGTATCTGCAATAATTGTGTTCATGCTATTAGCAAATATAATCGAAGCCAAAGTAAAAACCAATACAATACACGTCCAAAAAGTTATCTTTTTTTTATATTTTGCAATTTTTACTTTTAACTTACCCTTCATACAAAACTATATGATTAAACTTTCCAAGTTAAAACAATTTTTAATATTTTTTTGTTTTACTATTAAAAATAAGACCAAAAATAAACGCCGAAACAACAGCACACGTAATACCAGCAGCAGTTGCTGTAAGTCCACCAGCAAATGCACCTAAAAAGCCCATTTCTTTAACACCTTGAATTGCGCCTTTTGCCAAACTCCTTCCAAAACCCGTAATAGGAACAGTTGCACCAGCTTTTGCAAAATTTACAATAGGTTCATATAATCCAATAGCTTCCAAAACTGCACCTATACATACAAACAACACCAAAATTCTTGAACTAGTCATTTTTGTTTTTATAATCAAAATTTGACCAAGTGTGCAAATTATACCACCAACAGCAAACACTTTTAAATATGTTAAAAATACACCCATATTTACCCCTTTAAATCATTCTTGTTTTCAATAACTATTGCATGGCATATACCAGGAATGGTGTCACCTTGCTGACTGCTTAACGTACTTAAAAGAGCCCCCGTTGCAGCAAATAAAACATTTTTATAAACTCCTTCGTCCATCTTTTTTAAAATGAATGAATTTAACACAACAGCACTACAACCACAGCCACTACCACCTTGAAAAGTTTTTTGATTACAATTAAAAATCATTTGACCACAATCGTTATAATTTTTACCCAATTTCCAACCATTGTGCTCCATTAAATCCATCAAAATTTCCGAACCTAATTTACCCAAATCTCCTGTAACAATTAAATCGTAATCGTCTGGTGTGGTTTTTGTATCTTTAAAATGCGAAATAAGCGTACTCATTGCCGCTGGCGCCATGGCAGCACCCATATTGTTAACATCGTTAATTCCATAGTCAGTAACCTTTCCAAGTGTTGCCTTTGAAATATAGTGTCCATCACCACTTAAACTTAACACCGAACTTCCAGCACCAGTAACAGTCCACTGGCTTGTTGGAGGTCGTTGATTGCCTAATTCTAACGGAAAACGATATTGTCTTTCTGCTGTTGAAAAATGTGTACCTGTTGCACACACAACATTTTTATAGTACTCAGCATTAACAAAAGATGCACCAATTGCCAAACTTTCAGCCATAGTACTACATGCGCCATAAACACCTAAAAAGGGTCTATCAAAATGACGTGCGGTAAAAGATGTTGAAATTATCTGATTTAATAAATCGCCACCAATAATCAAATCAACTTCTGGTAATTTTATTTTGGCATTTTTTAACGAATTATCAATCGCATGTTCCAAAATTTTTCGCTCAGCATGCTCAAATGAATTTTCACCAAACAAATCATCTTTTAAAATATAATGAAAATATTCCTTAAATGGACCATTTCCTTCCTTTTCTCCAACAATTGAATAGTTGCCTATAATTCTTGGTTTATTGTTAAAAATAATTGTTTGTTCACCCAACTTATTTTTCATAAACACCTTCTAAACAAATAAATAAATTATACCTGTTATAAAACTAATAATTAAACCACAAACAATAACTGGACCTGCCACTGTAAACATTTTTACACAAAGTCCAAAAATGATTCCTTCCTTTTTAAATTCAACGGCAGGACTTGTTATTGAGTTTGAAAAGCCTGTTATTGGTACAATTGAACCAGCACCGGCAAAAACACCAATTCGGTCATAAATACCCAAACCGGTTAACAAACTAGCAATAAAAATTAAAACAATTAGCATCCAAGCTGAAGCCTCCTCTTGCCCCATTGTTGGAAAAATTAGCATTAAAATATCACTTATGCCTTGACCAATGCAACAAATTAAACCACCAATTAAAAAAGCCCAAATCAGCGTTGGAAAATCTTTTGTTTTAGGTATTTTTGACTCAACATAAACGTTGTATTGTTCATTTCTTGAAACATGTTTTTCTTTTTTCATAAAACTTTCCTTTTTATGAATTCTTAACAATTAAAAAAGTTTTTAAACCTAAAATCACAAAAAAATAAATAATTTAAAAATTTTTATTCAAACTAAAATAAAACTTTTATTTAGTTATATTTTTGTGGAGGATAAAATGAAAAAATTAACTATTATTACTACTAGTATTGTTTGTGGAGGAGTATTGTTGTTTGGATGCACAAACCCTGCTGCCCCTGCAAATATTTCACAAAAGTTAGAAAGAAACTTAACAGCTTTAACAAACGTTGTAAACAGGCTTGACACCATCGAAAATTCTTATCTATCAAATCCTGACATACATCCAATAACTACAACCGTATCTGCACCTGCTCCAGAACCAAATAAACACGTTATTGCAAGAATAGGAGCAGATAGTTATGTTTTGTCCGTTCCAGTCAACAACAGATTTAAAAACAAAATTGCAAACATTGACACATACAACCCTAAATCAACATCAAATTCAGAAAACACAACAAATTTATACTATTACAATATACAGCCTACAAAATATGTTCCAAGATATATTGGAACACAAGATAACGGCAATGAAGACTATTTAAAACACTATATAAGCAAAGTTAGAACACTATATTCCATAACAAATGACGCCATTGAAGCCAACAACGAACTTGGAAAATTTAAAAACGACGTAATAACATATTGTGTTGAAATAAAACAATTAAATTCTGCAATTGAAAATGGAACTTTTGCTCCTTCAACAAATCAAATTGCGGCATTAAACAATTATATTGACGACATCAAAGTTACAATTAAAAGAATAAAAGATTGCAATGGTGATTTGTCTAACGAAGTAAACAACATTAACAATAAAGATGTTGGAGGAATTACTGCTGGCATTGATGTTATTAATAGCAATTATTTAAGTGTTTTAAATCATATAGACACAAGAATTTCTTATTTAAAAAATGCTATTACTACACTAGAACAAATAAAATTTATTCTTCAAGAAGCACAAGAAATTATTATTAACAACCCAACAACTTTGGAAGAATTAGAAAACAATAATGTTGTTGACTTCAATTCAGAAACTACAACCGATAATGTTGAAAATAACGAATTATCCGAAGAAAATGGTATTATTGAAAATGAAATAATAAACAACACCGAACCAAACGAAAATATTGAAAACAACACCGAAATTGAAGGTGAAACAACTATTCAAACAGAAACTGAAACAACTGAAAATAATATTGAACAAAATAAAGAAAATATAATTGATGACAACATTGAAACAAATTTAAATACAGATAACCTTGAAGAGAACAACGAAACAGAACAAACAACAAATAATAATTTAGTTGAAGATGTCGAAAACAATGAATCTATTTCAAACGAAGAAATTAATAATGAAACAACTGATGAAAAAATTGATGAAGAAAATGAAAACGAACAAAATGTAACAGAAGAAAACAACACTTCAAACATTGACACTTATTTAAACACAAACAGTAATTTAGACACTTATAAAACCACACAAAACAACTCAACTGGAAGCAATATTAATAATAACATTAACACAACAAACAACGATACAGCACTAAACAATATTAACAATACAAACCCTGCAATAACACAACCTATTGTAAACGGAAACAATCTTGTTAATAATGGCGCAATTTTACCAACCGACAACGAAAAAATAAATGCACCTAATGGCACATTTCAAAATGGAATTATTACTCAAAATAATTTAAACAATGGTGTTAATAATGGCGTTAACGGAACAAGAACTGGATATGCTGGATCCAACAACTACCCTTACACAAGTGGTGGAATTA
>JAZRJQ010000126.1:0-28123 GCA_045645925.1 Clostridia bacterium
GTTGACTTGTAGCGAAATCATTAAAGTTTTTCATATCGTCCATAATATCAACTAATTCACGGTTGATTAAATCAATTAATGCTTTGGTTTTTTTATCTTCAACGGCATCTTCTAATAAAATTCTTTCATTTTGTTTTAATAATGTTAATAATTCCATAGTTTTTTATTCCCCCTACTCTAATTATGTTAAACTTTTTTAAAATTATTGTCAAACTTAAATTAGCACTTTATATCAACCTTTTACCCCTTTATATTTGCTTATTTTAAAAATAAGAAACCAAAAAAGCATTGACAACTACTTAAAATATGCCTATAATATTGATTGTTAAAATAAAATAACAAATATGCGCCGTTAGCTCAGCTGGATAGAGCGTTGGTCTACGGAACCAAAGGTCAGGAGTTCGAATCTCTTACGGCGCACCATGAAAAGGCTTGCTTTAAAACAAGTCTTTTTTTGTTTCAGCAATATTTGATTCGAACTCCACCGGAGTTCGTCCTGTCGGCCTGACCACAAACAAGTTGCTCCCGGCTTTGGCATTAGTTTGCGTAAGGTTCTTAAATTTTAATTTAAGGTTCTTTAAAACTTGCCACAGGCAACTTTTCTTTACGCGCCGCCCGCTTACGGCGTACCAATTACAAAAGAATAATGATTTTTAAGTGTGCAATATTGTTCAATATTTAATTAGTTAAAAAAAACATAACGATTTGTTATGTTTTTTTCTATTAGTTATTTTTCTATTATACCCTTACATTTGAAAATCAATTGTATCACGATAATACATTGTAAGTTCGTATGTGTAGCCCGCTTTTGAGCCAATTGCTTTAATTGTGTGTGGATTATATAATCCCATATCACTTTTGTAAGTTACAACATAAGTCATATCAATATTTAAAACCGACACATTATCTGCTGTAAAATAGGCTTCAACTTGGTTTTGTTCATTTTCTGAAAATTCAACATCGCTAGCCACAAAATCGTAGAATGCATACATGATAAACTTACTAGCACCCGCATAATCGCAAGTGTATTTTTCAAAGATTGGATTTCCTAAGTTTGTTGGAACAAAACTTATTGCTTCAACCATTAGCATTTCTTCATTATAAATATAGTAATCTGGTCGATATGTTATAAAATCATTGTTTGAAACAGCATCATAACCATTATTTAAATTATAGCTTTCATACAATGCAACAATGTTTGTATCTGCATCATACACATACATTAAAGTTTGACTACCGTTATTCATTTCAAACACAAAATCATACCCACTTGCAACATCTTCTATTTGCCTTAATTCGTATAGCAATTCCGAAACATTAATATTATATTCTTCGTTATCAAGGTTGCCATCAGAACCACCTGGTTGGTAAATATAGCCATGCAAACGTGTTCCATTATCGTAAGTTCTTTCAGCCAAATCCGTTTCACCAGATAGTGGAATATATTTAAAATATTGTGTTTCACCATCAATTTCAAATGAGCAAAAAATTGATATTAGTGATATAGGCTCTTCTTTTTTGTTTGTTTCAAAACTATATGTAACAAATTTATATTTATTTGTTCCTAAATACTCTTTATAACGAACAGTTATTCGTTTTTCCGATTTATTTCTATCAATTTGATATGCATTCATAAACTTACTTTCTGTAAAAACACAATATTCTTCAAGTTCTTTGTGCATATCAACATATTTATATGGTCCACCCACGGCCGTTGCATAACTATCAAACTTAAAATCGGGATCGCCACTAACATTGCTTCTGTTTGTGAATTTAACCATGTTTCCATTATAGTTTTCTTCTTTTAGATATATGGTGTTATACACATTATTTTTGTCTTTATACACAGCAGAGTTTTTGGTATTTGGTGTAAAGAATGCTGAAACGTTTATATCGGCATCATGCATAAAATATATTTTTTCTACTGCTTGATTTACACCATTTTCATCTTCTTTACAATGCTCATATTCTATTTTATAGGACCTGTTGTAATCCAAAACAGCATATTCTGCACATTTTTTGTACATACTTTTTGTTTGTATACTTTCGTATTTATCTCTTGTATTACCAATAAGTCCAACAGACAAAGCAATTATTACCACTATGGCATGTAAAATCCAATGAGCAATTCCACTTATACTAACTCCACACATATATATCATATCAAGAATTGACATACATATAACATATATAGGAATCATTAGCCCTAACCATATTAACCCATCTATACATAAGTAAACATAAAAAGCACCGAAAGCCAAACCATACATAAAGGTGTTTACAAAAAAACCACCTGTCTCTACTGGTGAAAAGTGCAGTTCGTAATCATCATATTCAGCAAACCAAGAATTCCACTTTCTTTCAACGTTTACAAGCGTATACATATTTTCGTGCACAACTGGGTTCATATATCCATCACCCTGATAGAACAATTGCCCCATAAGTAACAACACAATTAAAATTACAAATTTTATGGTAGTATACTCTTGAATTTGAATGTTTAAAAACAAAATTATTGCCGCAATACTTACTGCTATTGCCAAAAACGGCAAAATTTGTTTAAACGACACAATAAATCCAGCCAAAATGTAAACACCTATCGCAAACAAAAACACTTCGCCAGCAATATTTAATATTTCATCAAAAGTCATAAAAACTTTTCTCCTTGAATTTTATAAACATTAAACAGTTTTATGTTAACACTTTAAATCTTCTACAATTAACTCTTTTAATGTTTGCAATTCTTCTTTTTGGGTTGAAGCACCTGCTGTTAATCCAATTTTTGTGTTGGAAGTTATTTCTATTCCTTTTTCAGTTAGCGCAGTTTTATAAGTTTTAATATCTTCAACAAACACGCTTGTACACACAGAGTTAACATTGTTATATAGTTCCAATGAGTTACTTGAATTTTTGCCACCAACAACAATCATAACATCGCTTTGTTTTGCTAATTCTAATGAACTTTGGTTAATCAATTTTTGAGCAGAACAAATTGTTTTATTAACAAGAAGTTCACAATTGTTTTTTGTTGCAATATTTTGTATTTTTAAAATCAACAAATCGGCTTTATTAATGTTAAAAGTTGTTTGACAAACCAAATATAGTTTTTGATTGTTAACATTTTCAAGTTTATTCAAATCTTTTTCATCTTCAATTAAAACACAATCACCACTGCACCAACCCACAGTTCCCAACACTTCGGGGTGCATTTTTTGTTTGTGTTTGCCAAGCAATATAATCTTGTAGCCCAAGTTGTTATATTTTTCCACAACTTTATGTATGTTTTTAACATTTGGACACGTGCAATCTTTGTACTTTATGCCCTTATTTTTCAAATATTCAAAAGTTTGTGGTGGTTCACCATGCGCCCTAACAATTACCACATTGTTTGGTGTTAACTTGTTTAAATCTTCTTCCATATTTGCACCAAGCATGGTTAAAGAGTTATTCACGTTTTTATTATGCACAATTTCTTTAAATATTGTAACTTTATTTCCTTTATTAAGTTCTTCTTTTGCTGTGTTGATAGCCCTTAAACAACCACCACACAAACCACATACTTTTGCAATTTTTATGTTATCCATACTTAAATAATATCAAATCTTTGTTTTTATAAAAACAAAATAGCCTTAATTTTTTGTTTAAGCACAAGTTATTTTTTTAAAAAGTTTGAAAAAAGCCATGTTTTACGTTATAATTATAATAAGAAATATGTGCTAAAAGGAGAAACCTATGGCTTGTTTGGCAATGCATTTGGCAATAGCAAAAAAATATTTAGACAACAACCCTAACGAAAACGAAGAAGCTTTTGTTAAAGGAGCTTATCTTCCTGACGTTGCAGACGACAAAATTTTGTCGCACTACGGCATTCGTATGCCAATAAAACGTGTTAAGGATATGCTTGACAGCAAGGTTGACATTATAGAGTGTGCAAAAAGCACAAACCTAAAAGACGATTTGAGCAAAGCAGTGTTTTTACACCTTACAACCGACTATTTGTTTTATAATTTTGTTTACACACCAAGCCTTGAATCAAAATCCCCTGATCAAATAAAAAACATGATGTACCAAGACTACGATTTTGTAACAAATCACGTTATTAAAAACTACAACATTGTTATTCCACAAGAAGTAAGCCACATTGTGAAAAGCAAAGAAGGCAACATTGATTCTATGTTTTTTAACACTCAACAAATTGACAGATTTGTTGAATTAACTTCAAAACTAAACCTTAAAAATTGTAAAAAACAAATTGTAGAAAATTGCAATGCGTTTTTAAACAACTTTTTAGAAAAAATGGACAAAACCTGTTCTAAAAACTGCAAATAAAAAAACAAAAAACACCTTAATCAGGTGTTTTTTCTTCTTCTTGGATTGATTGATTTATGTTTTGTTTTGATTTTACTTTTGAAATAATTTCTTTAATAATGTATGGCAAATGCACCAAACCCAAAAGCACAATTCCTAAAACAACCAATGTCATAAAATAAGCAAACCAACCATTGTTTAAATTTAAAATTGGTAAATTTTTCATTGGTGGACGCACTGTGAAAAAGAAGTTGGTGTTATAAGTTTGAAGAGCGCTGTTAACCCACAAAGAGCATATAGCCAAACCGCCAATAATTGCCATATTTGTTAGGTATGGTTTTATGCCCAACACTGCTTGACGTGTAATAAGCAAATACAACCCAAACCAAACCATGCCAGCATGATACAAAAAGCATTGATATGGTGCAGGACTATTAAACGAAACGCCACTAGCCGGTATTAAAATTGCCAAAATTCCACCCAACAAACTCATTGGTGCAACAAAATTTTTTAAAGTTTGTGATTCATGACCTTTTTTTGATATTAACATATAGAAGTAAACAAAAATCATGATAGAACAAAAATGCAAAGGCAACGATGTTGCTCTTATAACCATTCCTCCATCTTTTATTGCCGGTTTTAAACTGCAATAAATTTTAACAATTTCGCCAGCAAACACAACCAAACAAATTATAATGTTTGAAACTTTTAAACTAAACTTAAACTTGATTGAGCAAAATGTAAGAACCACCACAACCACAAAACATATGGCTAGCCAAATAAAATGATTTGTTGAAAACATAAACTTTATCCTTTGTTAAAAAACTTCAAACTTAGTTTACTTAAAATTTCGACATTTTCCAACAAAATTAACCTGTTTTGTGTTAAAACAACTTTGCTTATGTTTTGGTTTAAGTTTTTATTTGCAAAATTTTTTAAATTTTGATAGTTTATTTTTAAGGAGATATGTTTATGGAACTATATGTTATAAGACACGGCACAACCGTTTGGAACGAAATTGGTAGAAGTCAAGGCAGAAGCCAAAACAGGTTAAGTAAGAACGGCAAACATGTGGCAAATGTTAGTGCCGAACAATTAAAAGATGTTAAGTTCGACTTAATTTTTAGTTCACCACTTTGCAGAACCATGCAAACATCAAACATTATTAACAAATATCACAATATTAAAATTGTTAAAGACCAACGACTTATTGAATTTGACCAAGGCTGGTTTACTGGCAAACTTGTTAAGTCTTTAAACGAAGAACAAAAACAAGCACGCATAAACCGTGACCCAAACTATGGCATGGAAAGTTTAGAAAATGTTTACAAACGCACACGTGATTTTTTTGAGTTTTTAAAACTAAACTATAAGGACAAATGTGTGTTGGTTGTAACACACAATGCTATTGCAAGTTGTCTTGATTTAATTGTTAAATACGGTGACTACAACAAAGAATTATTTGGAAAAATGAACCATTTTAACAATGCAGAATTTAAACATTTTAGCTTATAAACTAAACAAGGAGCTTTAACTCCTTGTTTTTTTGTTTGCATAAAGGTTAAGATTTGTTTTTATATTATTTTTTATGTGTTATACTTTTTGTAAGGAAAAAGTATGAACAAAAAAGTAGCTTACAAAAACATTACAGACAATCTGTTAACAAGTTTAATATTTTTTGTGTTTTCAATTTTGCTTGAAATTGCTTTTTGTTTATGCACTTTTGGGCAATTGCTAACATATATTGCAATTCCAATTGGTATAACAATGTTTTTGAGCGTTATAATTTTTTTGCTTCCAACATTTTGGGTCAGAACAATTACATCTGGAATTTTGTTGTTAGCACAACTTGTTATAAACATTGTTAACAATGTGTTATACAAATCTACTGGCGAACTTTTTACTTCACACAAACTAAAACTTATTGGTGAAGCAACCGAAGCCACAACCGGAACACTGATTAACTTTGGGGTTGTTTTACTTCTATTTTTGATTTTTGCCGGAGCAATTGTATGTTTTGTTTTTTCAAAGAAATTTAGCAACAAATTTGTTTACCGTCCTTCAATTTTAAGTTTTATTGCCGTTATTTTAATTTTTCAACTTTCATCATTTTTACTATTCACCTTATCAGTAAAACCAAAAGAAGATCGAATTTTGTTTTCCGACACATACGTTTCGGTTGAGCGTTACAAAAAATTTGGTTATTATGGGTTTTATGTTGCAAACATTTTAAACGCAATTAACAACCCTTACAAACTTACCGACGAAGAAAAAACTGAATTTAAAACCTATATTGCTGATGGTTGGAACACCGAAACAACACAATACTCCAACCTATTAAAAGACGACAACCTTATTATTATTTTAACCGAAAGCGTTGAATTTTTTGGAATTGATAGTTATTTTACACCAAACTTGCATAAACTATATTTTGAAAACAGTTTGCTTTTTGAAAATTACTACACTGAAAACAAAACAAATATGTCGGAAGGAATGGCGTTAATGGGCACTTATTCCTTTACGCAACCATTAATAACTTCAAGTGGAACATCAATGACAAGTGTTTTAAAAAACTTATCGTTAGCAAACAGTTTTAAAAACAATAATGCTAAGACAACCTACATTCATGGTTACAATAAAACTTTTTACAATCGTGACGTAACTTTTAACAAACTTGGGTTCGATAATTTAATTTTTGCTGCCGACCAAGAAACACAACTAAAACAATTTGAGCAAGAGAACAATAATTCCTACAACTGGTCAACTGCTAATTTTTATGAATTTGTTAAGGATAGCAGTTTTGTTAAATACAATATTGAAAGTTTTGTTCCAAACACTGGCAAATTTTTTACAACCTTTGCAAGTTTTACAACCCACGGTGATTACGTTGAACGTGGAAGCAATTTGAGTTATTACAACCAATTAACAAGTGCCGAAAACCAAGAAAAATTAAACGAACTTATAAACTCACTTACACAATCTGGTTACAACATAACTGGAAACTTAAATCAATTTTTATATTACAAAGCAGCAATGATGGACCTTGATAAAACAATAGAGATTATTTTTGATAGACTTGAAGAAACCAATAATTTGGACAACACAACAATTGTTTTGTATAGCGACCACAATGCTTATTACGACGATTTTGGTTTAAAAGTTAAGAACCTTTCAAGTTTTAGCATTGAAGGTTACCATTTGCCAGCTGCAATTTACAGCACAAAACTATATAACACCTACAACCAAAACAACTCAACAACCAGAATTTCCAAATTTGTTAGTGTTAACGACCTATACCCTACAATTTGTGATTTGTTTGGTTTTACATTCAACAAAAACTTGTGTTATGGAAAAAACATTTTTTCAAACGAAAACAATTTGTTTATTAGTTTGAAAGATAGAATAATTTTTGACAACAACTTTTACTACTTTAATTCACCTGTTGCCATTAATTCAAATGTTTCGGTTGATTATTTTAGGACCGAAGTAGACAAAATTTTGTATAAAGTTAATGTTTTTGAAAACCTATTTAACAACCTAGATTTTTTTGAAAGTTTGTTTGAAAATTAACAAACTTAAAAAAAGGTCTTTTATTTGAAAAAATATTGTGCTACACTAATGGCACGAAAAGATTAAAAAATAACAAATGGAGGAACAAAACATGCAAACAAAACACACAAGATGTTCAGCAGTTTTTTCAATGATTGTTTCAATAATTATGCTTGTTGCCTACTACATTGTGGGCAGAGTTTACATTTTAATTGCGGCGCTAGCAAAACTTGGTGACAGCAATGTTTTTATTGTGCTTGCAATGAATGTGGTTATTATTTTAGGAATTATCAGCATGGTTTTGGCATTAGCCAACATTGTAATTTCAATTTTAACACTTGCAAAAGTAAAGAAAACATCAACATTTGAAAAAACAAAACTTATTTGTTTGCTACTAATGATTTTGTTGTTTGTTCAAGTTGGATTAAACGTATTAATCACAATTTGCATTACAGCAGTAGTTATTTCAACAGAATCAATTGCATTAATTTTTGTTCATATTCCATTTGTTTTGTTCTATTTGCTTTGCGCTTTGGGTGTTATGAAAAACTACCGCAAAAACAAAAATGCAGTAGTTGAAGAAGTTGCAAATGAAGATTCAACTTCAACTGAACAAGTTGAACCTGAAAACGTTACTGAATAATTTTAAAAAAACCACATTCAATATGTGGTTTTTTTGTTTTTTATTTTGGCAATTTGCAAACAAGATTGTTTTTGATTTGGCACAAACAAAAAATGTTGATATTATATTATCAGAAGTTGTCGTCAAGCGACACGAAGTGGCATTTGACAGCAACTGAAGTTTATTCAAATTATGTAACCGTTAGAATAACGGAGTTTGCGAAAGCAAACCTGATTTGTGAAAGTATTGAACAAATCAACATTACATAGTTTATATTATCAGAAGTTATCGTCAAGCGACACTCTGTGATGTTTTGACAGCAACTGATGGTTATTAAAACTATGAAGTTATTGTGCAACAACCAACAATGCGTTAGCATTGAATTTTTAAACTTGCTTTAAAATTTACTTTTCATAGTTTATATTATCAACTAACAATTTTTACTAAGGACAATTTTTATGGCAAAATTAGAAAAAGCCCAGAAATCATTATTACTTGTTAATGTGTTAAGAGTTGTTTTGGATTTGTTTACAAGCACATTCTTAACATCACACATTTTATCGCTATCGCCTGACAATATTTTTGGTACTGGGCTACTTAACATAGGAATATTTTATTTTTCACAATATGTTGTATTCTTTTTAGTGTACTTTACTTTAAGTTATTTCATCGACAAAAGCAACCGTGTGTCATTTTTACGAATTGGCGTTTTAATTAACGGATTACTTTTGGTGTTACTTGCATTTTTTGGTGAAACAATTTCTTCATGGATTGTTTTAGCAGGAGCAATTGTTGGTGTGTCGCAAGCGTTCTACTTTGCAAGTTACAACGTTATGAAAAACGAACTTAATGGCAGAGTTTCAATTAAAACATATAACCTTTCAGCCACACTTTTATCTAACATTGTAAAAATGGTTGTTCCAACAATTTTAGGTTATTTGATTGAAGCAACAACATATTCTTATGTTGCAATCTACATTGTTATTATTGCCATCATTCAATTTATTGCAACTTTCTTTATTAATTCAATTAAACCAACTGGCGCAAAATTTGAACCGTTTGGGTTTATGAAATTTTTACGAACCGATAAAGAAAGTTGGAGCAAAATTAAATACACTTATTACAACTCACTTGTTGCAGGTGTAAAAAACACATATTCAATTATTGTAACAATTTTAACCATTTACACTTTTAAAACCGATTTTAGTTTGGGTGTGTTCACATCAATATTCTCACTTTTAACAATGGGACTACTTATTCTTTACAAACGAAGTGATAAAAATCCAAAAGTAAACAAAAAAATTATTTATGGATTGTTAGGGTTTATTCCTTTGATTTGTTGTTTGGTTATGGTGTTCTGGTTAAACAACATCACACTTGTTATTTTTAACTTTTCGTTAACAATTATTGTTTACTTTTCTGACTACCTTGGCGGAAGTGAACGTGATGCAATTATTAAAAACATAAACAAATATGAATATATTGCAGAACATCAAACAGCTGTTGAAGGTTGCTTGGTTGCAGGCAGACTTGCAGCATATGCTGTGTTTATGCTGGTTAGCATGTTTGCAAGTTTAACAGCATTTAAAATTTTGTTAGTTTGCATTGTTATGCTAAACCCTGTGAAACATTATTTTATGTACATGCAACGAAAGGTAAGAAAAGAGTTCGAAATAAAAAATGCAAATCTTGTTGCAACCGAAACAGAAGTTGTAAAAACTGATGCAGAAGACTTAAAACAAGACGAACTAAACAATTTGGAAAACACACAATCTTCAACAGAAGAAAAATAAAAACTAACACTTTTTGACACAAACTTAGTTATTATTGGTTTAAAATATTAAGTTTAATCAAAATTTGTTAAATAATTAAATTAAGGAAAAAATCATGAAAGTTATAGAAGTTAATAATTTAAGAAAGGAATTTATTAGTAAAAAAAGAGTTACAACACCAGACGGTAAGAAAAGTTTTAAAAAAGAAAAGTTTGTTAAAAACGCCGTTGACGGAATAAGTTTTAGTGTTGAAGAAGGCGAAGCACTAGCATTTATTGGTCCAAACGGCGCTGGTAAAAGTACAACAATAAAAATGTTAACTGGCATTTTGTACCCAACCAGTGGCGAAGTTAAAGTTTTAGATTTTAACCCAAGCAAAGAAAGAGTTAAACTTTCTTATCAAATTGGTTCGGTGTTTGGACAAAAAGAACAATTGTGGGTTCACCTTTCTGCCTACGAAAACTTTAAGTTCTTTGGTTCAATTTATGACATTAAAAAAGCAGAGTTAAACAAACGCATTAATGAACTTGCTGACATTTTTGAAATACACGACTTTATGCATCAACCTGTAAAAAGTTTAAGTTTGGGTCAACGTATGAAATGTGAAATGGTTGCAAGTTTGTTGCACAATCCAAAAATGTTGTTCTTTGACGAACCAACAATTGGACTTGACCCTATTGCAAAAGAAACATTAAGAAAGTTGATTAAGAAAATTAATCGTGAACTTGGAACAACAATCTTCTTTACATCGCACGATGTTGGCGACATTGAAGAAGTTTGCAAACGTGTTATTATTATTAACGACGGAAAAATTGTGCTTGATGATAGCATGAGAAATTTAAAATATCATCACTTAAACAAAAAGATTGTTGAAGTTAATTTAAAGAAAAATGTAACCATTCCTAAAAAAGACGGAATAACAATTTTGAAATCAAAAGACACTCTTTACAAAATTGAAGTTGACATGAACAAAACCACAATGGACGAATTGTTAAGTTTGTTTAAAGCAGACGATTTGCAAGATATAACCATTTCTTCAACCCCACTTGAAGACATTATTAAAGATATTTACAGGGGCAACAATGAATAAGTATTTTTCAATTTTTAAAACAAGCTTTAAACAAGAAAGCAAAACACTTGGAAATTCGTTAACTTCGGTTGTGTCGTTTGCTGTTATAATTTATATTTTTAAACAATTGTGGTCTTTTATTTATGGTGGCGATGGTGGTGGCACACTTATTAATGGTTACACATTAGACATGATGATTTGGTACATGATTATGGCAGAAGTTTTAATGTACGCACTAAACGGCAGAACGGTAACACGTGAATTTAGTGCCGACATTAAATCTGGTAAAATTGCGTACCAATTAAACAAGCCTTATAATTATTACGCTTATCAGGTTGCAAACCAAAGTGGTGCATTTGTTTGGAAATTATGTTTCTTAATTCCAACAGGAATAGTTATGGGGTTACTATTATTAGGTCCTATTGCAAATTTTAGTGCACTTTACATTGCACCCTTACTTTTAAGTTTAATTCTTGCATGTTTATTATTATGCATTGTTTACGGAACTGTTGGGTTGTTTTCGTTTTGGGTTGAGGAATCAACACCTTTTACTTGGATAGTTCAAAAATTTGTTATGTTGTTTGGATTGTTCTTCCCACCAGAATTCTTCCCTACTTGGTTACAACCAATAATAAATTACAGTCCAATATACGCAATGATGAGTGGACCATGCAAGTTGCTTGCAAGTTTTAGTTGGGAACTATTCATGCAAGTTACAGTTTCACAAGCAGTTTATGTTGTTGTGTTCTTGCTTTTAGGACTAATTTTATACAAATCTGGAACAAAGAAGGTGAATGTTAATGGCGGTTAAGAATAATTTTAAGTTAATATTTAGTTACTTTGTTTTAAACATTAAAAAAGAATGGAAATACAAAGCATCATTTTTTATGCAGTTAATTATGATGATTTTAAACGACCTATTCTTTATTATTCAATGGGTTATAATTTTTAGTTTGGTTGATAACATTGGTGGTTATGGATTTAATGAAACAATGCTTTTATGGGGTGTTGCTGCTGGTGGTTATGGCGTTTCACACGCATTCTTTGGTGGAGCATGGCACATTAAAGATATTGTTTATGAAGGCAAACTTGATGTTTACTTAACTCAACCTAAAAATGTTTTAATTAACGTTTGCTGTTCATCAACCGAAATTGCCGCATTAGGCGATATGGCTTATGCATTTATTGTGTTGGCTATTATTGGTGCACCATGGTGGTGGTACTTAGTTATGCCTTTTGCAATGATTTTGGCTGGATTAATTTATGTTTCGGTTTACGTTGTTTATTGTTCAGTATGTTTTTACATTAAACGTGGCGATGCCGTTGCAAAATCGGTTGAAGGAACAATGAACAAATCGGGCAACTACCCACCTGCAATTTATAACAACATTGTTAAAGCCTTATTCTACACAATAATTCCTGTTGCATTTTACACTTTTGTTCCTGCTCAATTTATGTTTTTAACATTTAATATTTGGGCAATTTTAGGCGCAATTGCTTTTACAACACTTTGGATTGTTTTAGCTTTTATGTCGTTTAGAATTGGTTTAAAAAAATACACTTCAGGAAACTTAATGGGTGGAAGACTTTAATTTTAAAACAAACACTAAATACATTAAAAACTCACAAAAGATATTACGCTTTGTGAGTTTTTTGTTTATTTAATTTTCTTTTTAAAAATTATTTGTTACACTTATGGTATGGAACTTTAAGGAGAAAGGTTTATGAGCAGTAAAACTTTTACACCAACCCGAATTACACCTGCAACATTTTTTGCTGAATATGTGTTTGAAGTTGATAAGGACGATGACCCATTTTGGGTTGTAATTGCCAGAGATTACGTATGTGCATGCATAAATGAAGCACAAAAAGAAAAAACTATTTCGCAATTATTAAAACTTTTTAGCGTAACTGGTGACAGAAAAGTTTTGAAAAGTTATCAAAAATTTGATAAGTACAAAACTATTGATAATCAAAAAATTAAGGCAGTTGTTGAATTGCACGACAATTCAAAACTAAGTGTTTTTAACGTTATTCAACAAAAACTTGAAACATACTTAAAACATAGAAACATAGAACTTGAAAAAAGTTACGACTTTTTTGCACAAGATGGAATTTACGAAACAACCATTGAATGTTGGTTTAAAGAACTTTACAAGCTTCAAAACGCCCATGCCGGCGAAACAATGATTTGTGGCGAAGTTGTTAAACCTTTAACCTACACCAATTTGGTTGACCAACTAAAAAAATTACCGAGTGGATTAAGCGAAGTTGAAAAGAACAGAACAATTCAACACAAAATTAGTGAACAAATAAAGTTTATAACACGTGAAACCGATATAAAGGTTTACAATCGTTACAACTTTCAATGCGTTAAATATAAATACTATCTTGAATACGGCTCAACAATTAATCAATCTATTAAAATGTTTAGAATTTCACCAAAAAAATTTGCAATGCTTGCAAAAGACTCAACAATTTTGTGTGTGATTGACGATAAAAACAAAACTAAATGTCTTTACAAACAATTTAAGGAATTTATTAAAAAAGCACCACGTTGGAAACCTGAAAAACGTTCTGGATTTGTTGGTTTGATTTGTGATATGTGGTGGAGTGGTGGTTTATTGTGGAGCAAAAAACTTCCTGAACCAAGTGCAACAAGTGAATATTTGACTGGTGTATTTAAACAAAACGGATTTGATATTGACGGAATATTTGCTCAAACAAATGAAATTGTTAAAACTTTAAACAAACATTCAAAACTTGATTACACCCTAGGTGCAAATTACGACAGAGAAATTTCGGAAAACCTTATTGCTAACGGTTATCAACTTGTTAGAAATTATATGTCGCACGATTACACTTTAACAACTGGAAAAAACATAACTTTTGTTTCGTTTGCTGGCTACCCTAACGACGAAACTGAACATCACCTAACACATTATGCTTTTAATAAAAAAGGTAATCACTTGTACGGTATTAAAGTTGGAACAAGTTTGGAAGTTGCTGAACAAATTTTATCACATTTTGGTTATGAAAAATTTGCAGGAAACTACGTTAACAAAAAAGTTATTGTAACACTTAAAGCGAAACAAGGTGTAATTACCAAAATTGAAGTTAGACTTCAAAGCGATTATTTAGGAAACAGATTATATTAAAAACAAAAACCACAGCATGTTCTGTGGTTTTTTGTTTGTTATGCAAAACTTTTTTGTGGCTAAATTTTAAAATTGTGCTATACTTAAACTATTAACAATAGGAGTTGGTTTATGAAATATGAAGTTGAAGCTAGACTTTTAGAAGTTGATGTTAAAAGTTTTGTTGAAAAATTAGAAGAAAACAATGCCCAATTTGTTGGCGACTGGTTGCAAGTTAGAAATTGTTACGATTTTACACCCGTAAAAGAAAACAGTTGGATTAGGCTTAGAACAAATGGTGTTGAAACAACACTTACAATTAAAGAAATTGAAAATAGTGGCATAAGTGGAACAAAGGAAAGCGAAATTGTTGTTTCAGATTTTGACGAAACAGATTTAATTTTGAACAAACTTGGTTACTTTGCCAGAAGCAAACAAGAAAACAGACGCATAAGATATATGCTAAATGGTGTTGAAATTGATATTGATTTTTGGCCGATGATTCCAACATATGTTGAATTTGAAGCCGAAAACGAAGAACAAATTAAAACAGTTTGTGAAAAACTAGATGTTGATTTTTCTAAACTTGTTACACTTGATGTTAGCAGTATTTACTTACATTATGGAATTGAAATTGAAAAATTACCACAAGTTGTAACACTTGAAGAAAACCGTAAAAACTGAACAAGGAGAACGCATGAAAAAATATCAAACAATTGAACGTGGGCTTATAACAACCTATCGTAAACGCATTTGGGCAAGATTTATTAAGGCAATAAAAGATTACGAACTTGTTAACGAAGGCGACAAGGTTTGCGTTTGCATTTCCGGTGGAAAAGATAGTATGTTAATGGCCAAACTTTTCCAAGAATTAAAACGCCACTCTCCTGTTAATTTTGAAGTTGAATATTTGGTTATGGACCCTGGCTACAACAAAGAAAATATGGACGTTATTAAAGAAAACCTAAAACTGTTGCATATTCCTGCTGTAATTAAAGAAACAGATATTTTTAGTGTAGCAAACAACATGGACAAAAACCCTTGTTACATTTGTGCCAGAATGCGCCGTGGTGCACTATACAAATTGGCACAAGAAATGGGTTGCAACAAAATTGCCCTTGGTCACCATTTTGACGATGTTATTGAAACAACTTTAATGAACATGCTAAACACCGGCTCATTTCAAACAATGTTGCCAAAATTACACAGCGATAACTACGAGGGCATGGAATTAATTAGGCCACTTTATTTTATAAGACTTAAAGATATTATTACTTGGAAAGAATCGAACGAATTGCGTTTTATTGAATGTGCATGTCGCTTTACCGAAAAAACAACCATGACAAAAAACGGAAATTCCGGTTCACAACGAATTGAAACCCGAAAACTTATTGAAAGTTTGATTGCCTACAACGAAAATGTTGAATGGAACATTTTTAAAAGTGCCGAAAACGTTAACATGGACAAAATTTTAGGTTACAAAAAAGGAAAAGACAAACATTCTTTTTTAGAAGAATATAACAAACACAAAACAAACAAAGAATAATTTTTGTTTAACAAAAAAAATAAAAAGCATAAAACTTCCAAATTTTATGCTTTTTTGTTTCCATTACTAAACAAATTTACTGACAATTAAACCTTTTAATGCTAAAATATTTGTAGCAAATTTATTGAAAAACTTTTGTTTTTCAAATTAACATACACAAAAAATATAGGAGCAAAATGTTAGAACTTAAAAATATTAGTTACAAAGTGGACAACAAAACCATTTTAGATAACATAAATTTAAAATTTGATTATGGCAAAATTATTGCCATAACTGGACACAACGGAAGTGGTAAAAGCACATTGGTCAAACTTATTATGGGTATTATAAACCAAACAAGTGGCGACCTTATTTTGGACGGACAAAACATTAACGACTTAAACATTACAAAACGTGCTAGGCTTGGTATTGGTTTTACTTTTCAACAACCAGTAAAGTTTAAAGGTTTAACAGTTTCAAACCTGCTTGAAACTGCTGTTGGTGGCGAACTTAACATAAAGTGTGGTTGTGACTATTTAAGCAAAGTTGGTTTATGTGCAAAAGACTATTTGTTTAGAGAACTTGATTCCAACCTATCTGGTGGTGAACTTAAACGAATTGAACTTGCAATTGCTTTGGCCGAAAACAAAAAAATCAACATTTTTGACGAACCGGAAGCAGGCATTGATATTTGGAGTTTTGGTGGGCTTACTGATGTGTTTAAAGAATTACGTAACCGTAACAGTATGACAATTATTGTTACACACCAACAAAAAATTTTGGATATTGCCGACCAAATTGTTGTGTTGAACAGTTCAAAACTTGACAGATTTGGCGATGCAAAAGAAATTTTGCCTACCCTACACACTCAAACTTGCAAAAAATTGGAGGCCGACAATGAATAAGATTGAAAAAGATTTGTTAAAAGAAATTGCCGACCTACACTCAATTCCGGAAGGTGCTTACAGCATTAGAAAAAACGGCGAAAGTTTCCAAAAAAACAGTACTGCCGAAATTGAAATTGTGCCTAAAACTGATAAAAAAGGTATAAACATTATTGTTAAACCAAATGTTAAAGGCAAAAGTGTTCATATTCCTGTGATTGTTACGGTTGGTGGGCTTACCGACCTTGTTTACAACGATTTTTACATTGGTGAAAATTCCGAAGTTACAATTGTTGCTGGCTGTGGATTACATAACACAACCAACAAAAATAGCGAACATAATGGCATACACAGCTTTCATTTAGGTAAAGGTTGTGTTGTTAATTATATTGAAAAACACTTAGGGTCTGGCAACGGAAGTGGTGGAAAAGTGTTAAACCCTGTAACAAAAATTGTTATGAAGGAAAACAGCACGTTTACAATGGAAACAACACAGTTGGGTGGTGTTACAAGTTCGGTTAGAACAACAAAAGCAAAATTACACGAAAACGCTAAACTTGTTATTAAAGAAAAAATTTTGACAACCGAAAAACAATTTGCCGACACCAAATTTGATGTTGATTTGATTGGAAAAAATTCAAGTGTTGAAGTTATTTCACGTAGTGTTGCAAAAGATAATTCTTATCAAAATTTCTACTCAAAAATTAAAGGTAAAAATGCTTGCTTTGGCCACGTTTCGTGCGATGGAATTTTGGTTGACAATGCACGCATTGATTCAACACCAAAAATTGTGTGTGAAAACGTTGAAGCCACTTTAATTCACGAAGCTGCAATTGGCAAAATTGCTGGCGAACAACTAACCAAACTTATGACATTAGGTTTAACCGAACAAGAAGCAGAAGATTTGATTATTAAAGGTTTTTTAAAATAACCATGCTTTAAAGGAGAATGAAAAATGAATGCAGTTGAAATTGCAAAAAAATATATTAGAAGTTTAGAAACAAAAAAACCGAACAAGAAAATTCCTTTAATTGTGGATTGCAACCCTGGAATTGACGATGCTTTGGCTTTAATGCTTTTAAGCGATAATTTAGATAAATTTGATGTTAAACTTATTACAAGTTGTGCTGGCAACACTCCAATTGATGTTACCACTAACAATGTTCAATTTTTTGCAAGACACTTTTTCCCTAGTGTAAAGGTTGCAAAAGGAAGCAGAACTGCCTTAGTTAAATTTCATGTTTTAAACCCTAGCGACATAAATGGTCCTGACGGCCTTGGAAAATATAACGTTGGCGAACAAGACTACCCACTATTAGAAAATGCAGTGGAAGAAATTGCAAATGTTTTAAACGAAAGTGATGAACCTGTAACAATTGTTACACTGGGTCCACTAACAAATATTGCAAAAGTTGTTATTTTATATCCTGAACTAAAACAAAAAATTGCATGCATATATTCCATGATTGGTTCAATTGATGGAACTGGCAACATTACCAATTATTCCGAACTTAATTCTTATTTCGACCCAGAAGCATTTGACTTGATTACAAAAAGTGGGGTTAAACTTATTGTTAACCCAATGCAAGTTGGAAACGAAACCAGAATTTTAAAATCTGCTTTTGAACGTATGAGTGAAACCACAATAAGAGATAGTTTGGTAAAAACATTGGCACAAAGTTTAAATGAAACCGAAAATTATGTTTGCTTACACGACGTTAACACTATTGTTGCACTTTCAAAACCTGAATTCTACGAATTTGTTCCATGCAACATTGACGTTTACACAATTCCTGAAATTGGTGGAAAAACCGAAATTGTTGAAGACGAAGACGGCAACCATTTTGTTCAAAAAGTTTCCGATGCTAACGCTCTTAAAAAATACATTTTAAAAGCGTTGTTTAAAAAAGTTGATTAATAAAAAAAAGAAATTACGTTAAAAGTAATTTCTTTTTTTGTTAAACAATCATTTGTTTTTCAATCATTATTACCGGTGTATAGTTTTTATTAATGTCTATTATTTTTTCGGTTAACACCGATATTATTTCATTATCACCTAGTTTATTGTCAAAAGGTACAGCAATTTCAAAAATTAAATTTGTTTTTGTTGGTCCTTTCACCATTCTGAAATCGTGCATTAAAAAATCTTTATTTATTTCTGCTACCAACTTTTTAATCTTTTTACGCATCTTGTTTAGCTCTGCATCGTTGGTAACAATTGGGTCGTGATGACCTGTTAAAACAATGTTTGTGTTATTCAAAAATTCACGTTCAATATTATCTACAATTTCGTGCGCCAACAAACTATCCATATCTGCATCAAGTTCAATATGAACGCTGGCAAAATATTTGTTTGGACCATAGCAATACACATTTAAATCATGTATGCCAAGAACATTTTCAAATGCAAGAACACGTGTTTTTATTTCATTAATAATTTCTTCACTTGGTGCTTGACCAATTAGTTTTGAAATCATTTCTTTCACAATTTTAATTCCAGCAATTGAAATAAACACAGCAACAACAAGTCCTGCATAGCCATCAATGTTTAACCCTGTAAGTTGTCCAATAATAACAGATATTAACACAATGCTTGTTGAAATACAATCCGACAAACTATCCACAGCCGATGCTTTTAAAAGGTCTGAATTAATCTTTTTTGCAACTGCTCTGTAATATAAAAACATAAAACATTTAACAACAATTGACAACCCTAATGCCAACAACACAACCACTGAAAACTCTAAATTTTCAGGTGTAATAATTTTAGCAACCGATTCTTTAACTAGTTCAAAAGCTATTAAAAGAATAACAAAGGCAACAATCATTGAAGAAATATATTCCATTCTTTCATGTCCAAATGGATGTTCTTTATCAGCAGGTTTTGATGATATTTTAAACGAAATTAAAGACACAACACTACTACCACAATCCGACAAGTTGTTTAATCCATCTGCCAACACAGAAATAAATCCGGTTAATGCCCCAATAACAATTTTTAAAACAGCAAGCAACACGTTTGCAAATATACCAACAATGCTAGCAATTTTCCCAACAGACTCTCTGGTTTTATTTTTACTCATAATTTTTCCTTTATAGTTTTTTGCTTGATTATTATATTAAAATAATATGTAAAAGTAAAATATTTGTTTAAAAATGTGCAAAAGAATAAAAACTCAATTTATGCAAAAGCACTAAAAGTTTTTAACAAATTTTATTTTTAACATTTTTAACCTTTTGATATTATATTAATAAGAATAAAAAAAGGAGAAATTTATATGGCTAAAAAAAGTAAAAAGAAATCTTCTAACCTTTCTATGATTGTTAGTTTGATTTGTTTGGTTCTTTCTGTTTTGATGGTTGTTTCTTTCTTTATTCCAACCTACACTTATGGAAAAGAAAATGCATACAAAGTTAATGGCGTAACCCTAACACAAGTTGCATTTATGGGAGAAGAAAGTTACAAACAAGCTATTGAAGATAGTTTAAGCATTATTTCAAAAACAGAAGAAGAACGTGCCGAAGCTAGCAAACTAGTAAGCGTTTACGAATTTGCTAACGACGAAGAAAGCGCAAGCTTCAAAATTTCAATTTTTATGAGTTGGGGATTGTTAATTGCCGGCATTGCTGGAATTGTGTTCTCAGTGTTGGCTCTACTTAACAAAACAGTTAAATTGGGCTTACTTGCAAGCACAGGTGCTGGCATGATTTTTGCAATTTTACTTGTAATTTTTGCAAGTTCAGCAGTTAACCACATCACCGAAAGCGCTGGTATTTTTGACGGCGTTGTTAACATAAAAACCGGAATTGCTGTTTGGGTTGCATTGGTTAGTTCTGTTTTGGCAACTGGCACAGCCGTTGCTGGCAAAGTTTTAAAGAAATAATTTAAAACTTGTTTTCAACATAATAACAAAAAGGTTATGAATTTTTCATAACCTTTTTTATTTTTCTAGTTTTTAACAAGCGTAAAAGTATGATTACCAAGTTGTGGTGTAGAATTTGTTTTTTGTGCAATATCTGTTAAAATTTCTGCCACCAAATAGTTGTTAATATCTTTTATGGACTTTATATCTTCTTGGCTTTCAGCCTGAATTGCAGTTATAATTTCAACCAATTTTTTGTTTTGATTTGAATCAAGTTGATTAATGAAAATTTCGTTATCGGCTGTTTGCACACGTGAGCCCACTTTCGAAATTTGACCAATACTTGTAATGTAAATATTTGATGGTATTTTATCGCCATATTTACCAAGTTGACTTTTTATGTCTGCCAAATTAAACTTAACAACCGTTTTTAATGTGTATCTGCCATCTGAATTTTCGGTAATACTTAATTCCAACAGTGAATAAATTTGGGTTTTATTTTCTGATTTTGCAGATTCATTAATCATTGCCCCAATTTCGTAATCGTTTAAAGTTAGGCTTGATTCCAACTTTATTTGATTTAGGTTAAAATTAATATTTCCACCTGCATCGTAAATTTGAAGACCACTTGCTTGTGCTTTTTGCTTAAACGTTGCAAGGTCGGCACTTTTAATTGGGTTTGTGGTTAGTTCAGTTTCGTTAACTTCTTGGCTTATCCAATCAATATATTGGTTAAGTTCCTTTAAACTTACACCATATAATTGAAACACATTTCTTATCGAAAAAATTGCCAACACTCCAACCAACACCAAAACAACAATGCCTATAATAAGTGGTTTTAAGCATCCTTTTTTTTGTTTATTAAGTTTTTCCTTTTTAGTAAAAAACATAATTTATCCTTATTGTACAATTAAAATGCTCAACACCATACACGCTTAATGTATGGTGTTTAAACATTTTATCAACTTTATGCTCCAAGACCTTTTAACGCATCGTCAATATTTATAATGCTATTTTTGATTAGTTCAAAATCTGTTGCAAAGTTAAATTGTGTTGTATCAATGTTTTCTAAATAATTAGAATATTTTGTTTTAAGTTCTTCAACCTTTTCAATTGAACTATCATAAATTTCTTTGATTTGTTCATTATTTAAGTGTTCACTTGGGATAATTGATTTTAAACCTGTATCGCTAACAATTTCGGTTGTAACATATTTACCAATTCTAACAACTTCACTTGTTGGAACAATACATAATTCATTTAGTTCGTTTAGTTTTTCACCAAGCATTTTAATAGAATTTGGATTGTCACGTTCAACGTCAACATTTGTAAATGAATCTGTTAAATCTTTTAACTTACCTAAATCGGTGAAAATTTGTGTGTAGGTTAATTCTTGTGTTTCAACTTTGTTACCACATTCAATTGTGTAATCTAAAATGTTGTCAATTGATGTTTGAATGTCTGGTTTAGAACTTGTGATTGTTACTTTGTTTACAATAAATTCTAAAATATCAGTTCTAACAGGTCCGATTAGCGCACTGTTTTTGTAACCATCCATTTTTGCACCAAAACCAGCAAAATCAAATGTGTTAACATCAACAGTGGTTAAGTTGTCAACGGTATCAACAAAATCTTCAAGTAATGTAAATTCGTTTTCATAGTTTGTAATGTTGCCACAGTTTAATTTCATTTTTTCTAAAATTGCAACCATGTCAGCATCCATGCTTGTTGTGTCAACTTCATTTAAAATCATTTTAACAATTTTTGGTCTAACTGCTGAAACAACGACACTTTTGTTTGATCCACTTTCTGAATCAAAACTATCAAGTAACGCACCAAAATCAGCATAACCAAAAGTATCCATATCAATATCGTTAAGTTCAGTAATTAAAACGTTTAATGCTTTCAATTCTTGTTCAAAACTTAAAGTTTGATTTGTTTTAATTTCGTTTTTAATGGTTTGAATAATATCTTCAATATCTGAACCAGTTTCAATATCGCCAGCAAATTGATCAACTGCACTATCAATCATTGTGTTTATTACGGCACGGTTAACCAAAACACTTTGTTGCTCTAAAACTTCATCTAGTTGTGCGCCAATTGAAGCCATGCTTTCCGATGTTGTTTCTTCGTCGGCAGCCAATTCCATTAATGCGTTAATCAATTTTTTAATAATGCCAAATTCTTTTTCCCAATTAATTGTTTGAGCATTTTCTAAGTTTGTTTTAATTTGGTTTACACAAGCAGTCAACATTCCTTCGTTTCCACTTTCAAAACCACCAAATTGGTCAATTAAAACTTTTACAATATTTTTAATTTCGCCACCCAACAAAGTGCTGTTTGACAATTTGTCTAGTTCTTTTCCAAGATCGGTTAAAATTGTTGAATCTGCTGCTAAAATTTCGGTTTGCAAATCTTCGGAATCTAAAACTTTTCTAACAGCATCAACAAAGTTTCCTAAACATGTTAATTCGGTTTCCCAACTTTGAACATTTGCAACTTTTTGTTTTGCACGTTCAACAACAATTTTTAAATCAGTAAATTCTTCTGGAACAATAGTTTTTGCAAAATCTAAAACACTTTCCATAATTGGATTTACTGAACTTCCAAACATTTGTGTTGATTTAAATGCATCTAAAACTTTTCCTAGGTCTGAACCTGAAACGTTTATTTCTGAACCTGATGCATTTTCAACAATGTTCATAAGTGGTGTATAGCAAGCATTAACTTTTGTGAACTCTGTTTCAAAGTTTGTAACGTTGCTTAAATTTCTGATTGAATTTAACACGTTATTTTTAATACCTTCCATTTCTTCATCAAGATCTTCGAAAGATTTAGCCAAAGTGTTGTATAGTTTGTTTTCAACTTGATTTATTAAAATGTTGTAGTTTGTTTGATCAAGTCCGCCATAATTCTTAACAGCGTCCAAAACTTTTCCAACTTTTGGAAGTGAGTTTTCAGTTATATAGTATTGGCTTTCAAAGTCAAGTGTGTTACTTACAGCCAACACAGAAGTTAAAATTGATTTAAACATTGTTTTAACTTCATCAATTGTTGCTTGGTTATCGTTAATACTAAAACCTTCTGCTTGAATAAGTTCAGCAACATATTCAAGCCCTGAGTTTACAGCAATTGGTAAGAATGTTGACATTGTTTGCATTTGGAACAAATCATCTGTTATTGTGTTTAATGTGTCATTATCAAACAAAGCAATAATTTGTTGTGGTTGTTCAGCTTCTTTGTTCGCAATTTTGCAAATAATATCTTTATTATTCAATGTTTCAGCAATATCTAAGATTGCCAAAATTTCATTTTTTAAATCGCTGAATTTAAAGTTTTTAAGTTCAGTTACGCCTTGTTTAATTCCATCATCAATTGCAACCATTCCTGTTGATGGAAGTTTAATTACAGAATTTGGATTTGTTACTATATCATTTAAAACAACCGAGAACAAATCGTCACCAATAACCTTTATTGTTTTAATGTTAAACACATCGTTAACAATAGTTTTTGCTGCACTAATTAAAGCTGTAACATTTTCTTTTGTTAAAGTTGAAAAATCTGTTTCCATTAAAGCTCTAACATTACCCACAGTAACAAGAACAGTTTTAACTTCATCTTTTAAAACAATTTTTTCATTACCAGCTTTGCCAGTGCTTAGGGTGTTAAACATAAAGTTTTGATATGCTTGCACGCCGGTATACTTCAAAATTTTTGCTGTTGAACTATCACCATAAGCATTTAAATAAACCATAACGTCGCCAATTCCAAGTTTGCTAAGTTCGCCAGCAGTGTAATCAATTTCTTCTTCTTCACCATTTTCGTTTACGATAGTTTTGGTGTAAGTTTTTTCTGTACTCTTTTCAATATCGTAGGCAACGTTAACAATTCCTAAAACCGGCATTAAGGTTGTTGCACCAACAAACAAACCTGTAACAGCACCAACAAGCATTCCCCAGCCACGTTTGCGTGGTTTTTTGTTGCCATCTTTATCTTTCTTTTTAATAACAATTCCTGCAATAATTGCCCAGATTGGCCACAATGCAATTTTTACTGCCCAGAACAAAATTACAAAAATAAAAGCATTAACAACTAATGTAACAAGTGTTACCACAGCATTAATTGATTCTGTGCTACTAGCCAACAATTCGCCATAATCAGGAATTTGTTTAATGTAATAAACAGCCAACTGATTTAATGTGCTTAAAGTTTGACCTTCCACTTCAATACTTAAAAATGGTAATGGAATGTTCATAACAGCTTTTGTTAAAATTGGAGTTATCAACAACAAAATGATTGCTGTTACAACAATCCAAATTGCTCTGAACGAAGTTTTCTTTAAACCCCTTACCAATCCCCAGAACAATCCAAACAATATAAATAGTGCAAAAACACCACCTACAATCAAAGGAATATATTTTTCCATACTAAAACCCCTTAAAGTTTAGAATTTATTGCAAATAAATTATATATTTAGTATATGCTAATATTTGCACTTTAAGTATATATCAAATTTGGCGTAACAGCAATAAATTATTTTTAAAATTGAACATTTTTTAATTTAATAAATTAAAAAGTTTAAAAACTTACAAAAAAGAACTCCGTTAAAACTGAGTTCTTTTAATTTTTAAATTTAAACAAATTTGTTTGCATTATAAACACAAATTTTATGCTGTTAGTTTTTATAGGTTAAAACATCGCAATTTTTTAGTTTGTAATTTTCAAAGTTGCCATCTTTTGGCTCACCTTCAAACAAACATCTTATGTAAAGGCCAACCCCAGCATGTGTAACAACCAAAACATCTTTATTTTTATAGTTTTCCAAAATTTCTTCAATAAACAATTTTATCCTACGCTTAAAATTGTTTAAAGGTTCTATGTTATACATTGTTTCGTTAGGGTCGTTAAAATCGGGCAAAACTTCTATATCGTTTTTAATTTTTCCTTCAAGTTCTCCGTTATACCTTTCTTTTAATCTATCGTCCAAAACAATTTCGCCACCATAAATTAACTGTGCTGTTTTAAAAGCCCTTTTCAACGGGCTAGAAAAAACCTTATCAAACCTTATGTTTTGCAACTTTTCTTTAACAATTAAAGCTTGTTCTTCACCTTGTTTGTTTAACTCTATGTCAATGTGTCCCTGAATTTTTCCAACTTTGTTCCAGTCGGTTTGACCATGCCTTACAATGTAAATCATTTTTTTCCTTTTTAAACCATATTTTTAATGTTTAATATTTTAGCCAGCACACCGTAAATTTTAATGTTAAAGTTTTTATTTAAACCAATTAATGCCGGTGTAATATTCCAAAAAATATTCAATAGGTTTTGTACCATACGGAACAACATGGTCAACTCTGCCAACAACATCTTCCATCAAAAACGGACCATCAACCGAACTGTCAATACTGTTTCCCCTGTTATCACCCAAAACAAAAACTTGATTTGGTTGAACAACCAATCTGCCAAATTGGTCAAACTCAGCAATTGTTGCTTCTGGATTTGTTTTTTCAAGTTGCATTAAATCATTAAAATTTTCAAGGGTTGTTTTCATTCCTAAATTGTTTGGATCGCCAGTTGTTCTAATGTTCAAAATATAATATTCAACAAGTTTGTATCCATTTCTGAAAACATAAATTTCGCCATCATCATCTTTTAAGATTTCAATAATATCACCCGGCAAACCAATAACACGTTTAATAATGTGGTTTACTTCGTTGTATTCAAACTTTTCAACAACAACAATATCACCATAATCAATTTTTGCAAATTTGTTAATGTAAACATTATCTGATTTTGTTCCACCTAATTTATTTAATGTTGGTTGCATGCTAACACCATAGACTGGTGCATAGTCATAAACAATTGTGAAACTTAACAAAAAAATTGAAAAAATGCAACAAACCATAATAAATGCTTTCGACAAAAAATCCGACCAAAAATTGGTTCTAAAATTTTTTGCATATATTGAATTGTTGTTAAAATTTTCGTTGTTCATTTTTTAATTTATACCCAATTATGTTCAAACAATTCTAACATAAAATAACTTTAATTTACAGCAAAAAGCAAACATAAAATAAAAAAATTAAAAAAGAACGTTTGTAGAATTTTGTTAGTTTTGATAATATTTAATTGCAAGAAATAATTTTTCAAACAAAGGTGGAAACCATGGAACTAGAAAAATATTTAAACTTAATAAAACCAGAAGTTGAAAAAATTTTTTCAGGTGACCAAACTGGTCATGATGTTTCACACCTTGAACGCACTTTAAAAGCAGCCTTACATATTCAAAGTTTTGAAGGTGGAAACAAATTGGTTGTTGGTCTTGCTGCATACTTACACGATGTTCACCGAATCATAAAACCAAAATTTGGCGACTACGCCAGCCCCAAAGATTCGTTACCAATTATTGAAAAAATCTTAAACAAAACCGATTTGGACCTTGACACCAAAAACAAAATTTTGGAATGTGTTGAATTTCATGAATGCTATAATTGGAGCGACCCAAAAAACAAACACAGAAGTTTAGAAGTTCACATTTTGCAAGATGCTGACAACCTTGATGCCATTGGCGCAATGGGAATTATTAGAGCGTTCAATTATGGGATAATTAGAAATATTCCAATGTATAATGCCAACGAACCATTGGTTTATGACATAAACTATATTGAAGACCACGACACAAAGGAATCTGTTATTCACTATTTTTACAACAAACTTTTCCGTCTTGGCAAAAATATGAACACAAAAACCGGCAAAAAACTTGCAAATAAACGCATAAAATTTATGGAAAATTTTGTTAAACAATTCATAAACGAACACGAAAGCAAGTTTTAAAAAAACACCCACTATTGACCAAACCTATGTTTAGTGGTACAATAAATAATAATGGGGGAAAAGATTATGGCTGAAAGCAAAAATTTAAGAAAGATGAAAGAAAATAGCAAAAACTTTAATTCTAAAAAAAGAGAATTAATACAGAACGCTTCTGAAAGACTAGGCATAGATGTTACAAAAGATTACCATGTACCATCACAAGAAACATACAACAATTTAGATTATAGTTTTTTTGAAGACGCTTTTTCTCAAAAAATGGCTATTCCTTTTACCGATGCACAACTAGACAATTTTATGAATATGAAGAAAACTTTAATAGAAGAAACTAAACTTATTAAAGTAAAAAGCGTGGAGGGAGAAGACCTACAAGTATATTGTGCTTATCTTAAAGGAACAGACGTAAACGGCAAAGATGTTTTGTTTGCATTTTCAATTACTCGTCCTTACAAATATTATCATGAAGGCGAATATTTTAAATTTGGCATAAAGTTAGATATTTTGGTTGGTGGTAAAAAAGATGGGGCTGTTAACTTAATGGGCTTTCACTCAGATGGCCCTGA
>JAZRJQ010000127.1:0-2790 GCA_045645925.1 Clostridia bacterium
ATGGAATTTTAAACCCATAGTTTTTGTTTTTTTTAATCATTTAAATTTAATATATTTCTAATTGTTTCAAGCCACAAAGCTTTGGTGTCTTTACGTTGTGACAAATAGATATGTTTTAATTCAAAACCCAACTCTTTACAAATTTCCAAAAAACAATTTTGTGCTAACACACTGTTACAAACATATACCGCATCTTTATTTTTTTGAAAACATTCTTTATCAATTGTGTAATATTTTATATCGTTATCATAAGGACTGTCGTTACGCCTAATAGCACATTTAATAACATCTAAAAATGCAATTTTGTTCTCAACCAAAGTTTGTTTTATGTTGTTAATAATTTCAAAATTATTTGGACTTTGCAACAATTCTTTCTTTAACTCTTTTAAGTTTGTGTTACCTAGCGCTTGATCAATATAACCGTAAATTTTGTTACGTGGAGCCGTGTAAAAATACCCTGCACCTTCTGGCGGAGTTATTGTACCAACAATAACCAATTTAGTTTTGTCTGTTACACAGTTTTTTGAATTGCAACTTTCAACACATTCCAAACCAGAATTAAAATCTATTTCATTTTTAACTTTTTCAAATTCAACTTCATTCAACTTTTTTAACATTACAACACCTCTTGTTTCTTATTACAACAATAGTATACTGATAAACATATCCCAAAAATAGTACAACACATAGCCCCATAAAATATAACAATGCCGATAAATAAGAATTGTTAACCAACACATAATTGTAAATGTTGTGTGCACCTGACAAATTCAATCCAAAAAATGATGTACCAAAAATAACATTTAAAATCATCATTACAACAGCAACAGAAACAATTATAAGCGAACTAAAAATAGCATTTTTAACATTCAATTTTGCCTGTTCAGTTTTAATTACGTAAACTCCCCACAACGAAAGTGCAAAATGTGAAATATAATCAAGCACAAAATGTGGGTGAAACTTGTAAGAAATAACAAAATTATAAACACAACCTAACACAGTTGAAATAATCATACCAACCGAAAGCAAGGATACAAGAAGCAATAAATGTTTTCTAATGTTTTTTGGAAACAAAAATATAAATGGTACAAAAGTAAACATAAACGGACTTACATTGGCAACACAAAGAGTGTTTCTAAAATTCCAATCATAAAATCCAGCATCAAAGTATACAAAAATAACCATTGTAACATACGGAACACAAACGGTTAAAACAAATATCAAATTCCATAATTTAATGTTTTTCATATATTTTAAAAAATATAATCCAAAACAATACAGTATTACTAATATGATTAAAGTTACAAGATACAACATATCTGCCTCCCTTTAAATTATAACATACAACCTTACCCGATTACAAATTGTTAAAACAAATCATTTTAAACACATAAACTAACTTTATTAAAACTCTTGAAATTTATAAAAAAATAAGTTATATTTATTGTGTTGAAAACATAAAAACATTTTGTAACAACCAGTATTCAACCACTCCATAAGTGGT
Organism: Clostridia bacterium; assembly: GCA_045645925.1. GTDB lineage: Bacteria > Bacillota > Clostridia > Christensenellales > UBA1242 > UBA6345. The sequence goes on from JAZRJQ010000127.1 coordinate 1,505, forward strand.
ACAATACTAATAAATTGCACTTTAACACAAACTTTACAACTTTATATATGCAGAGATGTCAGAGTGCACGCTCTCACTCAACTTGTTTGGCTTGCAAGTCGTTTCACTTCTTGCTTCGCTTATATGTTGGTGTTCGCTTACCCCAAAAGTTACCGCTTCGCTCCTTAATCTTTTGGGGACCCCAGTATTCGACCACTCCATAAGTGGTACAATACTAATAAACACAAACTTTACAATTTTATATATGCAGAGATGTCAGAGTGGTCGAATGTGCACGCTTGGAAAGCGTGTGTGCGGAAACGTACCAAGGGTTCAAATCCCTTTCTCTGCGCCAATAAAAAGCAGGTTCGTTTTTGAATTTGCTTTTGTTTTTTAGTCAAGAGCTGATTAAATTGAATAGATTTAAATTTTATGATATATTTTAATTAATTATTGGGAGTATGTTATGGACAGATGTAAATTAGATTATATTTTTAAAAATTTTAATGCAATACAAAAGAAAAGAATGGTTCAGGAAATTGACCCATTTGGTGTGTATATGTTTAACGATTTTATTTGTAGATTTTTAGAAAACCCCGACACAACCGATAAAGATATTTTATGTTTTATTCCTGGTTGGAGAAATCCTAAACATATTGAAGCTTGCAAAGAAAAATATAGAGAACAATATAAAAAAATTAACGACATTTGCATACATAATAACATTACTCCATTTTTTAAAAACCCTAACAACATTAAAGAATGCGAACTTACTAGATTAGATTTAATAAAACTAGTACCAGAAGAAAATTTAAACAAATTTTATGGTGTTAAAGATTATTGGAGTTATGAGCCACCAACCCACAATGAAGAAAAGTAAACACTGAGGTTTTCACATGAAAAATATTAACTGGTTTAAAAATGCCAAATATGGTTTGTTTATTCACTTTGGACTTTATTCTTCTTTGGGTGGAGAATATAACGGAGAAAAAAGTTGCAATTATGCTGAGTGGATACAATCATATTTTAAAATTCCAAATGCTAAAATGGAAGAAATTGCATCAAACTTTAACCCTGTCCTTTTTAATGCTGATAATATTGTAAAGTTTGCAAAACAATGCGGGTTTGAATACATTGTTTTTACAGCAAAACACCACGACGGATTTGCAATGTACAATTCAAAAGTAAGTAAATTTAACATAGTTGATTCCACACCTTTTAAACGTGATATTTTAAAAGAATTAGCAATTGCATGCAAAAAGTATGATTTAAAACTTGGTGTTTACTATTCGCAAGACATTGACTGG
>JAZRJQ010000128.1:0-2540 GCA_045645925.1 Clostridia bacterium
GTAAGTTGAATAAATGGTAATACTGCAAGTAAGAACATTAAAATAATTGTGTAGAAGATTAAAGACAAGTTTGCAATTAAACCTAAGTGTTTATAGATAACATACATGAAAACAAAGATTAATGCTAAACCAACCAAACCAGCAATAATGCTTAATAACAATGCATTTTCACCTAATGTGGCTGTAACAACATTTTTTTCGCTAAGTGATAAACTTACTGAGTATGTTCCACTTAAAATTTTGGTTGCATATGCTTCGGCTTCTGCTTGTGTGCTCATGCCACCAGAAATAAATGTTGTGCCACCAGCAATAGTTTCTTTAACTGTTGGCGAACTAAACAATTCTCCACCCAAATAAATATATAGTGGGCTTTGACTTCCTGATAATTCACTTGTTAAAGTGTGGAATAATGTAGCGCCTTCTGTTGTGAAAGTGATGCTAACACCATGTTCGTTGTTTTGTGAATCGTACTGATATTCTGCACTTTTTATATGTTTTCCTGTTAAAACTGCTTCGGCTGTGTCAGATTCTTCTTTTTTAAATTCAAGTTCTGCAGGTTCACCAATCAAACCTAAAACTTCGTCAGGGTCATCAACATCAGGAACTTCAATTCTAATTTGATTATCCCCTTGTTTAACGATTGTTGCTTCTGGATAGTCGGCAGAAATTAAATCGGTTAAACGTGTGATGGTTGCATCAATTTGTTCTTCAAGTGAACCTTCACTTTCACTTGATTCTTCACAATCGTAAACAGCCATAACGCCGCCTTTCAAATCTAAACCCAACTGAACACTTTTGGCAAAACCATTAAATGTGTAGGTTGTAAATGGAATGTCGAAACTGAAAATAGTTAAAACAAGTCCTAAAATTGCAACAATGCATATAAGTACATAATTACGGATTGCTTTTTTCTTTTTCATTTACTTTTTTACTCCTTAAAAGTTGCTGAATTTATTATATATAAATATATAATATAAGTCAAACGTTATAGTAAAATTGTTGCCAAGATATTTAAAATAATAACACAAAATACAATATAAAAACTTGAAAATGTAAAATAAAAAAAGGTTAAGAAATTCTTAACCTTAAAATTAATTTGTTTGTTATGCTCTAATTTTTTTGTTAACTGAAAATATACCACATAGTGCTCCAACAATTAACGCAAAAACACCATCAACCAACAAACTTAAACTTAAATTAAATGTTCCACCTAAAAAACTAAAAATTAAAAAAGCAAGAAATGTGTAAATTAAACCAATTAATGCGCCAGTAATTAAACCTTTTTGTTGATATTGTTTTAAAGACATAAAACAACCCAAAAATATGCTAACAATTTTAATAACCTGATTAACTGGTGTTATTGCAACATCTGGTATGTTTGCAAATTTAATGATTATTGCAAAAATTAAAATAAACACCAAACTTAATGAAACACTAATTAACGAACCTTTTATAACATTTGATAAAACTGGTGAACTGAATTTTGTTTTTTGTTTAAACATTTTAACCTTCCAAATATTGTTTTTAAATTTTATGAATTAAAGTTAAAAATTATGACTAAACAAAAAATAATGCTTTAAAACTTAAAATAAATCAAGTTTAAATTTTTAATTTGTGTACTATTCAAACTATTATGCAAACAACAAAAAAAGTGCTTTATTAAGCACTTTTTTATAAACTTGAATTATTCAGCTTTTTTAGAAGTTGTTTTTTTGGTTGTGGTTTTAGAAGTTGATTTTTTTGCAGCTGGTTTTTTGTCTTCTGTTTTAACTTCTTTTTTTGCTTCTTGTTCTTTTTCTTTAAGTTCTAGTTGTTTTTCTAGTTCTTCAAATTTCTTTTCACTTTCAGATTTTGTGTCAGCTTCAACTGGGTTGCCGTTTTCATCAAGAGTAACAACTTGTTTTTCGTCAATACCATAAACTGCATTGATGTGAATGTTTTGATAAGAAACTTTTTTGTCTTCCCCAGATTCAATTAATAAAATTTTACCATCGGTTGTTTCTGTAACTTTTAAAACTTTACCATACAAACCGTAGTAGGTTTTTACCATTGCGCCTGGTACAACTTTTTGCATTAATTCGTTACGATATGCATCTTCTTTTTTGCGACGGTTGAATGAAATAAACATTAAAACAACCAAAGCAACAACTAATACGATTAATAAACCATATTGTGAAAAAAAGTTTGTGTTATTTAGTAAACTTAACATAATTATCTCCTACAAATTTAATCGGTTTAATTATAACAAATTTATTATTTTACAGCAATAAATTATTTGTTAAATTTTGTAAAATAATACAACAAATTAAATTTTATAATTTTTTAAATATTCTTCTTTAAATTCTTTAAATCTATCTTCTCTAATGGCTTGCTTAATTTCTTCCATTAAATTTGTTAAAAAGTGAATGTTGTGAATGCTAATTAATCTTGCACCAAAAATTTCTTTTGCGTTAATTAAGTGGCGAATGTATGGCCTTGAATAAGTTTTGCAAGCATAGCATTTGCAACCTCCTTCAATTGGTCTGAAATCTTCTTTATAT
>JAZRJQ010000129.1:0-15649 GCA_045645925.1 Clostridia bacterium
CCTCAAAAAAGTTTAATATATAAAAATATATTAAAAATCACATACAACTAATTTTACTACATTTTGAATCAATTAACAATAAAAATCAAGTTGCTTTTGTTACACTTTTTGGCGAATAATGAAAATTTTGAAAACAACAAAAAAAGTAAGCCATATTTTTGCTTACTTTTTTAATTTAAACATGTATGAGCCACTGTTAAACAATAAACTTTGCTTACACCATTTTTTAGTAAAACTTGCGAAACTTCATTTAAAGTTGCACCAGTTGTGTAAACATCGTCAACAAGCAAAACAGTTTTACCTTTAATCGCACTTTTATTTATAACCTTAAAAACACCAGCAACATTTTCTTTTCTACTAGAAAAATCTAAATCAACTTGTGCACTTGTGTTTTTAATTTTTACAACACAATTGTTTAAAACATTAAAGCCACTGCTTAAAAATTTATGGCAAATTTCGTAGGCTTGATTAAATCCCCTTTCATGTTCACGTGTAATATATAGTGGAACAGGAACAACAGCATCAATGTTTAAATCCAACTTTTCAAAATAATCAAACAGCAATTCACCCAAACATTTTGCAACATATTTCTTTTGTTCATATTTAAGTTTGTGAATTAGGTTTTTGATTTGCCCACTATATTCAAACGGAGCATAAGCTTTTGAAAATACATGATTTGAAACTTTACAACTTTCACAAAAATTTGCGTCGCTATAAATTGGCATACCACAGCGTTCACATGTTTTACCTACAATTTTAGGTAATGCATTTAAGCAACTATCACACAAAACAAATTTACTATCTTTAATTTCACAACCACACACCAAACACTTGTAACCATTAGGGAAAACCAAACTCATGTTACTCTCCAATTAGGTCAACATCAACTTCGTCAAATGTTGGAACTTGTGGTTTTGTTTCTGCAAAACTTTCAATGTTTGCACTTTCAATTAAAAACATTTTTAAAAGTGTGTTTCGTGTTAAAGTTGATTTATTGTGAACCATTCTAAAAATATTTTGTTTTGTACCAACCAAAACAACCATTTTCTTTGCACGTGTTACAGCAGTGTAAAGCAGGTTTTTTGTCAACAACATTGGTGCACCTGCCACAACAGGTATAATTACAACATCAAACTCACTACCTTGGCTTTTATGAATTGTTATGGCATAACTAAGTGTTAGTTCAGCCAAATCCTTTTTGTTATACTTTGCATATCTGCCATCTTCAAACAAAACTGTTGTTTCAAAAGTGTTTGGCTCAACATGGTCAATAACTCCAATGTCACCATTAAACACACCTGCACCTTGTTCACGGGTGTCTTTAATCCACTCACGTTCGTAGTTGTTTGTTATTTGCATAACTCTATCACCCAAACGATAAATAACTTTTTCCGTTTCAAGTTCAGGCTTACTTAAACTTGGTGGGTTAATTTTATCTTGCAATTGTTTGTTTAAATTATCAACACCACATGCACCAGATTTCATTGGTGCCAGCACTTGAATTTTTGATGAATCAATATTTAAATATTTTGGCAAACGCGAATAAGTTAAATTAACAACCGAGCCCAACATTTGCTCTGGTTCTTGTTTTTCTTCAAAAAAGAAATCTTTACTTTTATTGTTAAGCATTGGCATTTTACAGTCATTAATCAAATGCGCATTTGAAATAATCAAACTATCTTCGCCTTGCCTATAAATGTGTGTAAGTTCGCAAACCTGAACCACACCACTTGCAATAATATCAGCAAGCACATTTCCTGCACCAACACTTGGCAACTGGTCTTTATCGCCAACCAACACTAATTGTGTTCCTTTTTTTAATGCACGAATTAGGTAGTACATTAGTTGAACATCAACCATACTAACTTCGTCAACAATAACAACATCGAAAGGTAGTTTATTGTTTTGATTATAAACAAATGTGTCGCTTCCTAAAAAGTCAACAACCAATGCTCTGTGAATTGTGCTAGCATCTTCACCAGTACTTTCACTCAATCTTTTTGCAGCCCTGCCAGTTGGAGCAAGAAGTTTAACCGATTTACGCAAACTTTTAAAAATTTGCAACATGCATTTTACAATTGTGGTTTTACCTGTACCTGGTCCACCGGTTATAACACTAACACCTTGATTAACTGCCAAGTTTACTGCATCACGTTGGTTTTGGTGCATTTTAATTTTGTTAACATTTTCAAACAAATCAATTGAATCGTTAACTTCCAAGTTTTTATTTTTATGAAGTTCGTTAAACAAATTTATTGTGTAACCCACAATTTTTTCGGTGTTATAATATTTTGTTAATGCAACAATTTCTTCGCCATCATATTCAAAAATTTTAATCAAACTATCCATAACAAGTTTATTTAAAACTTTGTTTAGGTTGGAGTTGTCTAGGCTAACCTTTAACAATTCACAAACATCACTTTCCAGGTTTGCTTTTGTTACATAAGTGTTGCCAGAATGATCACAAGTTGTTTTTAATGCATGCAAAACACCAGCCCTAAACCTAAACTCACTTAATGGACTAATTCCCATTTTTACTGCAATCTTATCGGCAGTAAAAAAACCAATCCCATCAACATCTTCGCAAAGTTTATAAGGGTTTTCTTTTAAAATAAGTTCAGTTTTATCAAAATAGGTGTTATAAATTTTAACTGCCAAATTGGTTGAAATATCATAATCCTGCATAAGCATTACAGCATTTTGCATTTTTCTAATTTCGTTGAACGCTTCGTAAATTTCGTTTGCTTTGCGTTCTGAAATCCCCTTAACCAAAGTTAGTTGTTGTGGGTTAAACTCAATAACATCTAAAGTTGATTCACCAAACTTGTTAACAATTGAAAGTGCTGTTACTGGCCCAACACCTTTAATTAGTCCACTGCTTAAATATCTAACAATACCTTCCTTAGTGGTAGGCTTTGTTATTTTTACACGGCTAGCATTAAATTGTTCACCATAGCGATTATGTTTTGTGAAACTTCCTTCCAATTCAACACATTCACCTTGGCTAACTTGTGGAAACTTGCCAACAGCAGTAACGCTTTCGTTGTTACAATCTATTACAGCAACGGTATAACCGTTTTCTGTGTTTCTAAAAATAATTTCTTCAACTATTCCTTTAATTACCATAGTTATATTTTATATTACTTACAACTTTTTACCAAACAAATCAAAACATTTGTTCGCATAAATTTAAACAAATAAAATTTATGTTTTGATTGTTTAAATTTTTGTGGTTTATTTAATAAAATTAAATAAAAGATTTTGCAAATCATTTTTATTTGATTATACTAAATTCTGACTAATACAAATATATTATTAAGGTTTACCTTTAAAACTATTAAAAGGAGAACGCTTTGTTTAAACTATTTAAATATTTAAAACCTTATTGGAAACTTATAACACTATCAACAATTGTGTTGTTGATTCAAGTTGTAACAAATCTATTTGTTCCAACCCTTTTAAGCGACATGATTAGAAGCATTGACCCAAATTTGGGCACAAAATCAATCATAAATATTTTGCAAAAAGGTGCAATTGCACTGCTTGCAGTTTTGTTTGTGGTGGCTTGCCAAATAACAACAAGTTATCTATCAAGCAAAATTGGTATGGGCTTTGGTAAAGATTTAAGGCTTGCTGTTTTCAAGAAAACCCAGCGTGTTGCATTAAACGAATTTTATCAAATTTCAACTTCAAGTTTAATCAACCGAACCACAAACGATATAACCCAAATTCAAAATTTGGTTATGATGTCGTTTAGAGTTATGCTTAACGCACCAATAATTTTGATTGGTGGTTGCATTATGGCTTTTAGCCTTGACGTTGAATTACCGTTTGTTATTGTGGGCTTAATTCCAGCATTATTTTTGCTATTTGTTATTGTTGGCAAACACATTATTCCACTTTTTAAAGTTATGCAAACCAACATTGACGATTTAACAACAGTTACCAGAGAAAACTTAACTGGTGTTAGAGTAATTCGTGCGTTTAACAGCGAAAAAGAAGAAGATGTGCGTTTTAAAAAAGTAAACGACACGGTTGCAAAAATTAACACAAAAGCAAATGTTATTATGGGTATTAACATGCCACTTGTTGATTTGCTTTTCTGCATTTGCACACTTCTAATTTTATATTTTGGTGCAGTTAAAGGAACAAACGTCGCCGATATTAGTGCACTAACACAATATAGTTCAAGAATTATGATGGCTTGCATTATGCTTGTTTTAATTTTTATTCAAGTACCACGTGCAAGTGCCAGTGCAAAACGTATTAACGAAATTTTGGATTTACCTGAAACCATTTTAAGTAACGAAAAAGTTAAAACATACAAAACTGGCAAATATAAAGGCAAACTTGAATTTAAAAAAGTAACATTTAAATTTGACGGAGCCGAAGAACCAACATTAAAAAATTTAAGTTTTAAAGTTAAACCTGGTCAAACCTTAGCAATTATTGGTGGCACAGGTAGTGGAAAAAGTACAATAATTAACCTGATTCCACGTTTTTACGATGTTACACAAGGTGAAATTTTGCTAGATGATGTTGACCTTAGAGACTACAACCCTGCCGACCTTAGAAAACATGTTGCATTGGCCAGCCAAACGGTTGAACTTTTTGGTGGAACAATTCGTGACAATTTGAAATACGGTAACGAAAATGCTACCGATGAAGAAATTGAATTGGCAGCAAAACTTGCCTGCGCTGATGAATTTATTAAAGAAAAACCAGAAGGCTACGATTACGTAATTCAAAAAGGCGCAAACAATTTAAGTGGTGGTCAAAAGCAAAGATTAAACATTGCACGTGCCCTACTTAAAAAGCCTTGCGTTTACATATTTGACGATAGTTTTAGCGCATTAGACTTTAAAACCGATGCAAAAATTAGAAAAAATATTAGAGAAAACATAACCGATGCAACCATAATTATTGTTGCACAACGTGTTAACACAATTCAAAATGCCGATAAAATTATTGTGCTAAACGAAGGACGTGCAGTTGGTGTTGGAACACACAACGAACTACTTAAAAAATGTCCAGAATATGCTGAAATTGTAAAAAGTCAAACCAAGTTTAATCGTGTAAAAAAGGAGGATAAGTAACATGGCAAACAATCAAAACATGAAACGTCCTCAGTTTTTAAAACGTGGACCTGGTAGTGGTCCACCAGGATTAAACGGTGCCGAAAAGCCAAAAGATTTAAAAGGTACATTAAAAAAGTTTTTACGTGAACTATCAATTATTAAAACACCTTTAATTTTAACAGTTGTATTTTCAATTATTGCAATTGTATTATCAGTTATAACACCTAAAATTATGGGGCAAGCCCTAACCGAAATTAGTATTTTTATGTTAGGTGGCGAAAATGCTTCTTTTGTTGCAATTTTAAACTGCCTAGTTATTATGGCAATTTTATATGTGATAAACTATATTTTTAGCACCATTAGTCAAGTTTTAATGGCAAAAGCATCGGTTAAAGTAACTTATAGTTTTCGTGAAAAACTAAAATCAAAACTTAACCGTTTACCACTTAACTACTACGACACCCGTGAAACTGGCGACGTGCTAAGCGTGTTTGTTAACGATATTGATAACATTCAACACAGCCTACAACAAAGTTTAAACCAATTAATAAACTGCGTTATAACGGTGGTTGGCGTGTTTGTTATGATGATTTCAATTAACGTTTGGCTTACTTTAATTGTGTTAGGCTTGCTTCCGCTTTCCCTACTTTTAACCAAGTTTGTTATGAAACACAGCCAAAAATATTTTATTCGTCAAGCCAACGATTTGGGTGCCGTAAACTCACACATTGAAGAAACTTACACAAACCAAAAAACTGTTAAAGCCTATGCTAACGAAGATAAAGCAATTGCTGAATTTGAAGAAATGAACAACCTGCTTTATGAAAGTAGTCAAAAAAGCAACTTTTATTCAGGACTTCTTATGCCACTTATAAATTTTGCAACAAACTTTGGTTACGTTGTTCTAAGTTTGGTTGCCTGCATATTTATTTTGCGTGGCTTACCATTGGGTGGCAAAAATTTTGGAATTTTTGAATTTGCATTAGAGTTTGGATATTTGGTAACATTTTTGGAATATAGCCAACAATTCACACGTCCGTTAACTCAACTTGCTCAAATATTTAATGTTTTCCAAACAACTTTGGCTGCAAGCGAACGTGTTTTTGAAATATTGGACGCCGAAGAAGAAAGCAATGTCCAAGCCGTAAACACATTTAAAAAACTTGAAGGTAATGTTACTTTTGAAAACTTAACTTTTGGTTATACCCCAAACAAAGTTTTGTTAAAAGATGTTAATTGCAACATTCCTAGTGGTCAAATGGTTGCAATTGTTGGACCAACCGGTGCTGGCAAAACAACAATTGTAAACCTAATAATGCGTTTCTACGAACTTAACTCTGGCAAAATCACAATTGATGGAATTGATATTTCAACCGTTTCCCGTAGCGATTTACGACAAAAGATTGGTATGGTTTTGCAAGACACATGGTTATTTAGTGGTTCAATTAGGGACAACCTAAAATATGGTAACCCAACTGCCACCGACGAAGAAATGATTAATGTTTGTAAGGCTGTGTATGCACATCACTTTATAACAACCCTAGAAAATGGTTACGACACCATAATAAAAGAAACTGCAACAAACATTTCACAAGGTCAAAAACAACTACTAACAATTGCACGTGCAATTTTGGCAAAACCGGATATTATGATTTTGGACGAAGCAACTTCAAACATTGATACCCGAACCGAAATATTAATTCAAAAAGCAATGAAGGTTGCAATGGAAAACCGAACAAGTTTTGTTATTGCTCACAGACTTTCAACAATTGTTGGTGCCGACAAAATTTTGGTTGTTAACAATGGCAACATTATTGAACAAGGCAACCACAACGAATTAATGAAACAAAAAGGATTTTACTACAATCTTTACAACAGTCAGTTTAGTTAAAACAAAAAAGGCTTGCAATTTGCAAGTCTTTTTTTTAACCTATTTTTTAAGAGTAAACGTTAAGTTCACCTTTATCTATAACCTTGTTAGCTTTTATTCCACTAAGTGTTCTTGTTGCTGAAAATGTTACAACAATCATTTTACCATTGTTTGATTGCCAAACATAAGTAACTTCATCGCTACCAGCACTTGCCATACGTTTGCCTGCTCCTAGCAAATCAAAAACATCGTCATAACTCATACCAACTGTAATTTCTTCATAATTTTCAGGGGTTAAAACTTCTTTTAATGGAGTTCTGTGGTTTGCAACAATAAAGTAAATGCTAATGCCAAGGGCTATTGCCACCAAGCAAGAAGCAAGAACAATGTTTAAAATTTGAAACTTATTAAGTTTACGTTTTGGTTTTGCTTCAACGTTTCCTTTGGCAGTTTCAACGTTGGCACTATTGTTTTTAACAGCAATTTGTTGCTCTTTTACGTTGTCAACATTGTTTTTTGCCATAAACACAACCCCCTTTAACACATATTTGTTATTATATTGTACTAAACTTACAATATTTAGTCAAATTTACTAATGAATATTTGAATTAAAATTTTTTATTGACAAACAAAACAAAGTTTAGTAATATGGTACTAATCTTGGTTTGCGATGAACAAAACCTAGTAGTAAGCAAATTTTGCGCTTAGAGAAAAGTTGGTTGGTGAAAAACTTTGGCATGTTGCATTACGAATTACACTTTGGGAGCAAAACGTTTAACCCGTGCGATAATTGGGTGAATTAAGGTTTGAAACTTATTCAAACGAATTAAGGTGGTACCACGAAACACACTTTCGTCCTTAAAACATGTTAAGGAAAAAGTGTGTTTTTATTTTTTTGTTTAAACAAATGTAAATTAAGTAACACAAACTAAGATTTTAAAATTGCTTAAATGCAAAATTTAAAAGGAGAAAAACATTATGAAAACAACAGACACAAAACTATATAGCGTACTTAAAGAGCGTGGCTTACTATATCAATGCACCGACGAAGAAAGTTTAAAGAAAGTGCTTGAAAGTGGCATGCCTGTTACCCTATATGAAGGAAGTGACCCAACAGCAGATAGTTTGCACATTGGGCATTGTGTTCCTTATTGCATTTTGCGTCGTTTTCAAAAAGCTGGACATAAAGTTTTGTTACTTATGGGTGGAGCAACTGCTTGCATTGGTGACCCTAGCGGAAGAAGTGAAGCTAGAAACATAATGGGCAAAGAACAAATTGCTTCTAACATTGAAAAAATTAAAGACACCCTAAAAATTTTCCTAGACTTTGATGGCGACAATCCTGCAATTATTGTTAACAATGCCGATTGGTTTAAGGGTTACGATTACATCGACTTTATGCGTGAAGTTGGTGTGCATTTTAATGTTAACAAAATGCTTTCAAACGAAATTTACGCAAACCGTATTGCAGAAGGCGGACTAACATTCTTTGAAATGGGTTACATGCTAATGCAAGCTTACGACTTTATTCACCTAAACCGTGAATATGGTTGCACACTTCAATATGGTGGTGCTGACCAATGGGGCAACATTGTTGCTGGTGTTGAATTGCAACGTAAACTCAACTTTGCAAATGGCACCGACATTCAAGTTATTGGTGCAACAAACCCATTGCTATTAACCCCAGAAGGTAAAAAGATGGGTAAAACCGAAAAAGGTGCAATCTGGATTGACAAAGATAAAATTTCAGCATACGACTTTTACCAAGGTGTTTACCAAACACCAGATGCATGCGTTGAAATGATGTTTGCATTGTTTACCGATATTCCTATGGAAGAAGTTAGAAGTTTGATTGCTGCCGACATTGTTAATGCTAAACACGTGTTAAGTTACGAAATAACAAAATTTGTTCGTGGCGAAGAAGATGCAAAAATTGCACAAGAAGCAAGTAAAGCATTGTTTAGTGGCGCTGGAAACATGGACAACGCTCCAACTTTTGAAGTAACAACACAAAACCTTCCTTGCACTCTTGTTGATATGCTTGCAAACACAAAACTTGTAACATCAAAAAGTGAAGGCAGACGTATGTGTGAACAAGGTGGAGTTTTAGTAAACGGCGAAGTTACAAAAGACTTTAACTACCAAATTACCGAAAGCGATTTTGTTGATGGTGTTTGCCTACTTAAAAAAGGTAAAAAGAACTTTATGAAAGTTGTTTTAAAATAACAAACAAAAAAGAACCATTAGTTGGTTCTTTTTTATAACACTTCAAATTGTTTTAAAATTTGAGTTGAAGTTAATGTTGGCAACACAAAATTACAATTGCCTAACACATACAAATTTGTTTTGTTTGTTAAGTTAACAAGTTCGTAATTTTTTAAAACAACTTCTTTGTTGGCACTTAACATTTCTGAAATTCTTAAATTAATATTATTTAAATTCTCATAAATATTAAACACATTACCAAACTGGTTTATAAGTTTTGTTGCAGTTACAATTCCTAAACCTTTAACACCTTTAATATTGTCAGACTTATCACCAGTTAAACATTTTAGCGTTAAAAAATATTCAGCTTTAAAATTATATTTTTTAAATATTTCTTCTTCTGTCCACAACACACTAACCTTTCCCCTGTATGTGTAAACATTTACATTAGAAGAAATTAGTTGATAAAAATCCTTATCACTTGTTGAAATTACAATTTCAAAATTTTGTTTGTAATCGTTTACAACACTTGCAATCAAATCGTCTGCTTCGCAAGTTGTTGTTTCAAACCAACAAAAATTAAGTTTGGTTAAAACCGTTTTAATAAGTTCCAATTGTGGAAACGGTGTATCGTTTGCATCTAATTCTGCATAATTTATGCGATTTGCCTTATAGTTTTTGTCAATATCTCGCCTTTCTAGTTTTGTTTCACCATCAAACACAACCAACAACTTGTTTGGTTGTGTTGCTTTAATGGTTTTTAACAATATACCCAAAAAGCACAAAACAGCTTCAACACGGTCACCATTTTTGTTTGTTATTTGACTTGGCATACCATAAAAACTTTGAAATAAAAGAGAACTACCATCAACAATTAATAGCTTTTCCATGTTAAACTTTTTTAGCGTCCCATTCTTGTTTTGTCATTTTTCTTGCAACAAAATCGGTTTGCGTTCCATCAACCCAAGTTCTATAATTTTTTACTTCACCAATAATTTTAAAACCAAGTTTATCCTGAACTTTACCACTTCCAATATTGGCTTTCGCATGACCAATATAAATATTTTGAATTCCTAAAACATCAAAAGCATAACTTAAAACTGCACGTGCTGCTTCGGTAACAATACCACGCCCCCAATAAGTTTCGCTTAACACAAAACCAATTTCTTTTGCACCATCTTCAACACCCATACCTTCATATCTGCTTCCAACACATTCCATAAGGTCAACCGAACCAATAACTTTGTTTTCATCTTTTAACACAATTGCAAACTGATTTGGTTTTTTACATTCAACATTTTCAAGCCAATCAATTGCTTTTTGTTTGTCGGTGTAAGCAGGCCAGCCAGCACGTGGACCAACGTTAGGCATTTGCACATATTCCCAATAATCTTCAATATCGGTTGGTTTAAAATTTCTTAAAATTAAACGTTCTGTTTCTAAAACCATAACTTTTTCCTTTTAGTTTTTATCTTCCACACTTTCAACTTTCAAAGTTTCTTCTTGTGCACTTTCTTGTGTTTGTTCAATTTTGTTTTTTGAAAACTTGTTTTTTATTGCAACCAAAATTGGTTTTATGTAACACATTGTTACGCATGTGATAATAAGCAATGCATATCTTAAAATGTAAACCAACCAGCCTTTGTCTTCATTTAAATATGGTAAGCCTTTTTGTGGTGGTGAAACAACATACATAAAGTTAACTTCATTAACACCATCTGCCAACATACTGTTTATATAAATTGAGAAAAACATTAATCCTAACAAGAACCACAAACAATAAACATAGTTTTTAAGTTCAAGTTTGAATTCTTTTGATGTAAACAAGTGCAATGAGAAAATAACTAATGCAATGTGATATAAGAAATATTGGCAAGTAATAATCCAATAATTTAGTGCTGAATATACAGCAATAAAGATTGCAGCAAGCCCACCAAACAAACAACTAGGTAACATAAAGCTTAGAATAATCTTTTTTAGTTTTTCGTTTTTTGAGAAGTTGATAATCAAAATAAAAATTATTTGAATTGAGCAAAGTTGGAAAGGCAAATCGCCCTTTGGCAACAATCCACCCAAAGTTGCTTCGTTTTTAACAATGTAAAAGAACACTTTAATAATTTCCGACACAATGCCAACATAAAGCATAATTCTGCAAATTGTTGCAAATTTTAATTTTCTTGAAGCGAAAAACAAGCCAACAATTAATCCAATTGACACACAAATCAAAATAATGTGTTTTAATCCAAAAAGTTCATGCATAATAAAAACCCCTTTAATCTTTTGTAAACTACCAAGATTATACCACAACAAGCAAAACAATCTAAGTGTTTGAAACAAAAAAAACAAACATACTCTACACTTGATTGTATATAAGTATGTTTATTTTATTGGCACTGAAGGAGGGCGCGACGCGTTTAGAAAAGTTGCCAGTGGCAAGTTTTTAGCCAAAGCGGGAAGCACCCCAGTGTGCTGACGGACTTTGAACCCGTTGGGTTCGAATCCCTAAAAACAAAAAAAATAAACACACTCTACACTTGATTGTATGTAAGTATGTTTATTTTATTGGCGCTGAAGGAGGGATTCGAACCCTCGGTACCTTGCAGTACACCGGTTTTCGAGACCAGCACATTCAACCACTCTGACACCTCAGCATATTAAGAAAATATTTAGTTATATAATGCTATAAATTATTCGTTTACAACAACCAATCAGAGTGGTTGAATATAAACGGGGGTCCCCAAATAAAGATGCGTTTAGCAGATTTTTTGGGGTAAGCGAACCAAACCAGTTTGCTAACAAATAATATATACACCAATTTTAATGTTTTTGCAACTATTTTGTTTTTTAGCAAACAAAAAACCACCAAAACTGGTGGTTTATTTTTTACATACTTCTTGCAATTTGTGCTCTGGCATGAATGTTGTCGGTTGTTAAAATGTTTTTATCAATTTCGGAACGCAGACTTAAAATTGTTTTTGCACTTGCAGGTTTTTTAACGGCAGGCATAAACATTGTTTTGTATTGTGACAAGTTAACCAAATAATACAAATTAATTATTTCACGTTGGTTTGGCAACACACGTTGTTTGTTTTCGGTTGCAAAAAACATCTTTTGCTTGTTTTCAGTAGCTAAGAAATCAATTTTTTTACTTTCTTCGTTGTAACAACCAATATATTTTGCAAGTTTTGAATAATCAAACATTGAATTACAGAATTTAACCTTGCTATATTCCAAGCCTTTTGCAATTAAAACACTAACTTCGCCACTTTCAAGTTCAACTTCGGCAACATCGCAACCTTGAATAAGTTCGTTGGTTTTCAATGCTGTAATCTTTTTAGAAAAGTCAGAACTTACAATATAAGTATTTGCTTTACCATTAATAACTTTTTGTTCTTTTTGACCTTGTTGTTTTTTAAATTCAATATATTCCAACAATGTTTTAGGTTCAGTGCTTTTTGGTGAAATTGCTTTAACTTCTTCCAAAATTGTTATACATTTTTTTACTGCACTTGTTATTGCTTTACGTTGTTCTTCTTCTAATTCTTCAACTGTTTCAACGCCTAATGCCACATATGCAACATTAAGCAAATCACTTGTTTGAACTGGCATTTTTTTGCCATCAACAACCCTATTCTTTTTAATATACTCCACCACTGCCTTATTAACTTTTAACGACAATTCGGTTTTGTTTTTTAAAATGCTAGCATCTATTGTCATAAAAACCACCCTGTTAATATAAACCTTATTAAATTTTTTACGTAGTTCTAATATTATTTTACGTATTTTATTATACAATATATTTTTATTACACAGCAACAAAATATGGCACTAAAAATTAAAAAAAGTGGATTTTTTAACAGCATATTGTGTTTTTAATATGGTTTTATGACAATATTTTTATGATTTTTAACACCCAAAAAGTTGTTTTATTGTTTGACAAAAAGCACACTTTAAACTTAAACTTTAATTAATAAAAAAAATAAGGAGCACCCATGTTAGGATTACAAAAAGACCAAGTTAAAGTTGTGCGCTACACAAAAAAATGGGCAAAACTATATAAGGAAGAAGAAGAACGTCTTGAATCAATTTTAAAGAAATTTGAATTTGAAATTGAGCACGTTGGAAGCACTGCAATTCCTGGGCTAAGTGCCAAACCAATTATTGATATTGCAATTGCTGTTGACACCATTGAATTGGTTAAGGAAGTGGGACAAACACTTTCTTGGTATGGTTATGACCTGCTTGACGAAATTGACACTAAGGGGCAAATTTTAGCACGTAAGGGCACTGATAAGTGTCGAACACACTACATACATATTGTAACACTAATGTCAGATAGGTGGATTAACACAAACCTGTTTAAACGTTATTTGCTTGAACACCCACAAACAGTTAAGGACTATGAAAAACTTAAAAAACAACTTGCAAAACAATATAAAAACGAACGTACCACCTACACTGCCAATAAAAATGATTTTATTCAAGGCGTGTTAAAGTTGGCGTATAAACAATATAGGGGTATTGGCCTAGACGAAGAATAATTTATATTTGATTTTCTAGTTCGTAAAACTTAACAATCCCACAAAAAATTGAGTATGCAAGTTTGCTTTGATATTCATCAGTAACAAGCAATTGTTCGTCGGACTGATTGGTTAAAAAACCACCTTCCACAACAACCGATGGACTTTGTGTGCATTTTAAAATAAACAAATCAGCATGGTTTGCAAACCCACGTGCTTCAAACATGTTTTTTGCTAGTTCGTTTTGAATGCATGTTCCCAAACTTTCACCCTTTTGGCTACCAACCTGAAAAAATGTTTGTGCTCCGTGTTGGCTAGGGTCCGAAAAACTATTCATGTGAACACTAACAACCATGTCGGCCTTTGATTTTTCAATAATTTTTTTGCGTGTTTCCATGTCATCAACTTTTTTGTTGTTGGAAAATTGCGAATAAAGTCCGTTGTTGTTTGAGCGTGTTAGCACCACCTTAAAACCAAACGCATTAAGCAAACTTTCAAGTTTTTTAACAACTTTTAGGTTTAATTCGGCTTCGGTTACATTGGTGATTGTTCCCACACAACCACCATCAATGCCACCATGACCTGCATCTAACACAATGGTATAATTAATTTTGGAACTAGCATTTGCTTTAACGGTGGAATAAAGGCAAAAACTTGCCAACAGCCCCACAATGAATATTATTAAAACTGCAATAATTGCCTTTGGTTTTATTGTTAAAAACATAAAATTCTCCTAACTAATTGTATTAACAACAAGTTGAATTTATGTTTATTGTTGTTTAATGACATATAAAATTGAACCTTAAACATTTGTATTTTATAATAGTTAAAAATAATAGGAGAATTATTATAATATGAATGTGTTTGAAAATTTTGAAGAAATCGATGGTCAAATTATTAATAATAACTGGATTGAATGGTATCATTTTGGAATCCCCAATGAAGAAAGTTTACATAGAGAATTAGTTCGAATATCTATGTTGATTTTTGGACATTGTCTTATTTGTACAAAACTTGATGGTTGTTATTTTGTTGAAAGAAAAATGCCCCAAATGCCACAACATGAAAGATGTGACTGTCAAAAAATGAGTCTTTCAAGCTGGAAAGTTAAGCATTCTGCAAAAGCAGAATGTGATGTAAGAAAGTTTACAGAATATATATTTTCACCCAACAATAGCAAAAAAGAGATTTTTGAAAAATGGGGATACACAGTAGAAAATTCTTCACAACTTAAAGCCGAGTTTGAAAAACAAGCAAGAGAGCAATATATTAAAGGCAACTATAAATTAAAAGGGCTTGATTATAATGGTCAAAGACTAGCCATACCAATAACATTAAATAACAACACTTTTTATAGTGGATGGATTGTATACCCTGATGGTAAAATCAAAAACACCACACCATTTGGAGGTTGGATAAATGAAACAATTTGATTTTGTAAAACTAACTACAATTAATAAAAATCTTGAAAAATTTAATTTATACCCAAATACTATGGGAATTGTTATAAATACTGTTGATAATTTTGCAACGGTAATGTTTTTTAATGAACACAACCAAGGCGATTATGCCTGCATAAAAGTTGACATTAAACATTTGGAAACTTCACCTGAAAAGCCATCATCTGAAATTGTTGACTATTTTAAAAATAATATTTTAAATTTTGATTTAAAAGAAAAAGGATTTGATAAAAAGATTTTTAACATGTTTGATAATGTTGAATTAATGGTTGAAAACGATAAATACGCAAAATATGGAATTCATAAAGGATTTAAAGGAGTAATAATGGAAGATTTCGCAGTTAAAAATTATGTTCTTGTTGATTTTGGACAACTAGATGAAAATGGACACTATTTTGGAGATTGTATTTCTGTAAATTTAAAAGATTTGAAAATTTTAAAATAAAAAAAGAGCCTACGCTAGGCTCTTTTTTATTTACTAATTGTTTTAACAACATTTATATTATTAATAAATCC
>JAZRJQ010000130.1:0-13373 GCA_045645925.1 Clostridia bacterium
CACTAAACCAAATGTGGCAACTATTTGCTGGTTCGTAGATGGTTTGAAGATTTGTTTTTATATTGGTTTAAAATATATAAACCTTTAAAAGTTGATATTAAAAATTAGCCTTGTTGTAAATAAAAGTGGTATAATAATTATGCTTTAAAAGTAATTGAAGTTGTTTTTTTGATAAAACATAATAACTTTGTTGCTTATATAATATGTTAGGAGATTT
Organism: Clostridia bacterium; assembly: GCA_045645925.1. Classification (GTDB taxonomy): domain Bacteria; phylum Bacillota; class Clostridia; order Christensenellales; family UBA1242; genus UBA6345. The sequence goes on from JAZRJQ010000130.1 coordinate 218, forward strand.
TATGGTTACATTAGTAATTTTAGATGGTTTTGGCTTAAATGATAAAACCGAAGGAAATGCAATAAAACTTCAAGGAACACCAAATTTAAACAAACTTAATGTTTACCCTTATACAACACTTGTTGCTAGTGGTGAAGGTGTTGGTTTAAACGAAGGTCAAATGGGTAATAGCGAAGTTGGACACTTAAATTTGGGCGCAGGTCGTGTGGTTTATCAAGATTTACCACGTATTAATAATGATATTAAAACAGGCGAGTTTTTTAACAACGAAAAACTTGTTAAAGTTTGTGACCATGTTAACAAAAACAATTCAGGTTTGCACCTAATGGGTCTACTTTCAAATGGTGGTGTGCATTCACATATTAATCACTTAAAAGCATTGGTTGATTTAGCAAACAGTAAAGGTGTAAAAAATGTTTATATCCATGCAATAACCGATGGTCGTGACACTTTAACAAACAGTGGAATTGGTTTTGTTAAAGAATTGGAAGAATATATTGAAGGCAAAGCAAAAATTGCTACAATTTGTGGCAGAGTTTATGCAATGGATAGGGAACAACGTTGGGAACGTGTAAAAAAAGCCTATGATATGCTTGTTAATGGTGTTAGTGTTAACACGGCAAATTCAGCAGTTGAAGCAATGCAAAATAGTTATGATGGCGGGGTTTTTGATGAATTTGTTGAGCCAACAATTGTGGGTGATGGCGCAAAAGTGCAAGAAAATGATGGTTTTATTTTCTTTAACTACCGAACCGATAGGGCAAGAGAAATAACTCAAGCATTAACACAACGTCCGTTTGATAAATTTGAAGTTAAAACATTTAATAATTTGTGTTATTGCTGTATGACAGAATATTCAGCAGATTTTACTGACGTGTTAGTTGCATATCCACCAGAAAAAATTGAAAACAACCTTTCAAACATTATTAGTAAAAATGGGTTAAAACAATTCCACGTTAGCGAAACAACAAAATATGCACATGTTACATTCTTCTTTAATGGTGGAATTGAAAAACCAAACAAAGAAGAAACACGTAAACTTGTTGATTCTATTGATGTTCAGGACTTTTCTTCTGTTCCAAACATGCGTGCAATTGAAATTACCAAAGAAGTAATTGACGCAATTGAAAGTAAAGAATATGATTTTGTTTTGGTTAACTTATCAAATCCAGATATGATTGGTCATACCGGCAACTTGGAATCAGCAATAAAGGCAATTGAGACTTGTGATAAATGTGCTTACGATATTGCAATGGCAACATTAAATGCTGGTGGACACTGCATAATTACTGCCGACCATGGCAATGCCGAAGAAATGATTGATGAAAATGGCAATGTGCTTACACAACACACAACCAATCCAGTTCCGCTTTGGCTTGTTAGTGACGAACTAAAACATGTTACACTTTCAACCGGCAAACTTTGTAATGTTGCACCAACAATTTTAAAATTGTTAAAACTAAACATTCCAGACTTTATGGAAAAACCATTATTTTAAGGGTTAATTATGGCAATAAAAAAAGTTAAACAATATTTTAAAATTTTTGGAATTGACAATAGAATTAAAGAATTTGAGGTTTCAAGTGCAACTGTGGAACTAGCAGCATTAGCTTTAAACTGTAAACCTGAACGCATTGCAAAAACACTGTCTTTTATGGTTGAAAACCAACCAATTTTGATTGTTGTTGCAGGCGATAAGCGTGTTGATAATGCAAAGTTTAAACAACAATTTAACACAAAAGCAAAGATGTTAAGTTTTGACGAAGTTGAACCTTTGATTGGGCATGCTGTGGGTGGTGTTTGTCCGTTTGCAGTAAACGATGGTGTTAAGGTTTATTTGGATGTTTCGTTAAAACAATTTGAAACAGTGTTTCCAGCATGTGGAAGTGGTAACAGCGCAATTGAACTAACAATTGCCCAATTGGAAAAATATTCAAATTATATTTCTTGGGTAGATATATCAAAATAATAAAAATAAAGCCAAATTTAATGGCTTTATTTTTTATTTATATCTTTTGTAGGTTGTGCACAAAATAGATTAAATATGTGTTTTGTGGTTGTTGGGTTTGACATTTTTTTTAGTAAACTTTAAACTAAAAAGAGAACCTTAATTAGAGGAGAATATATGAAAAATAAAATTATTGGCTGTGTTATGGCTTGTGCAATGGTTATGCCTGCAACTATGGCTCTAACTGGTTGTGGTAAAGGTGGAAATAATGGACCAACACAACACACCATTACACTTAATGTTTATAACATGAATAATTTTGCCACTTTTGTAAATTCTGACAATCTGGTAGCAACTCCTGGTCAAAACAATAAAACCACTTTCACAACAAAAGTTGAATCGGGCAAAGATTATGTTTTTGCGTTTAAGTATGCTCCGGGGTTTGACCATGATGGAACAGGTGTAAATTATGTTTCAACGGAAAAAATGCAAACAACCAAAGCAACTGAATTGGAAGAAACAAAAGTGTATTATAACGACGCAAACAAAACAATAGCGTCTGAAAACATTGATTTTACTGTTGATAGAATTATTGAATATAAACTTTCAAACATTCAAGAAGACACAACAATTTCGGCCGAACTTGATTCTTTTAGCATTCGTTATCGTGTTTTAACCATTGATTCTTCGCTTGTTCAGGGTGCAAAATATATGCTAACAAAAAATGGATTTTCTCAAAATTACGATTTAAACAATAGAACAAACTTTACTCCAATTTATGATGTTCCGGCAAATGGCGAAATTGTTATAGATGAAGAAACTTATAATGGCGAAGGTGGTTGTGTGTTGTTCCTTGATTCAAACATTGATGCAATAGATATTGTAAGAAAACCACTTGAAGCACCAGGGGATATTAATTTTGAAGGAAATCACCTATCAACAACTATTTATGCCAACTACACCAATGCTGGGAATAAGGTTTTGTTTGATGGAAAAACAGCATTTGTGTTAACCGCTAAACACTATCATTCAACGGTTTATGCAAAACAAAAAACATTAAATAATTATAAAGATGAATTGAAGTATAATACTGGTGGTGCCGATAATAAAGATAATTTTGGTGTGGCACAAGTTGCTCATCAAGATTTGTTTACATTGTATGGTCAAGAAACAAGTGCACAATATGGTTGGTTGCCATTTGAGTTTTTGGCATTTTCCGAAATAAGTGAAACAGTTGATGTTTATCCTAATGCTGATGATGGGAAGGACTATCCATATTATTTTAGTGCAGATGGAACAAAACAATTAATAAGTTTAAAAAGTAAAAATTATTATGAATTCAACTTTAAAAGTGCAAGTGCTTATATTGGTTATGGTGCCATTGATGCAGAAAATAGTTTTATAAAGAATAATGCAAGTTTGGGTAATTATTCAAATTCAACAACATACCAACAAAAAGAATCAGAAAAATTTGCAAATTGTTTGGGTAAAAATATTTATGTTCTCTTAAATTTTGATAAAAACACATTCTTGTATAGAAACGAACAAGATTTTGAAATGTATAATGTGGAAGATTTTAATTATTACATTGTTGGGCCAGATGGAACAAAAACAATGCTAACAAACTTTGTTACAATGTATGATTCTAGCCAAAGAGAGTATAAATTTGCAGTGGTAACACCAAATGATTATGCAAAATATTTGGCAACAGGTTATGGTCGTGCAGGTAATTCTTACAGGCAATATAAAACAGGTTATGCGTTCTTTGGACTTGAACCAAAAACTGAAACAAAATCAAAAATGGTTAAAATTAATGTTAACTGTTCTGATATTGAAGCTGATAATAAAGGGTTGGATGATGTTCATCTTACTTTGGCACAATATGATTCGCGTGGTGAAATTAAAAATTCTCCTGGCAACTATTTAACAAAATTTTCAAGCTTTAACCCTTTAAATGGTAAACTAACGTATTATGCTGATAAAAAAGAGTTGGAAGCAATAAATGTTACAAGAGCTGATGATTCTGATGTGAGAATTGCAGTTAAATTACCAATTTCTTATAATAGAGATTCAACTGTAAATGGTTTAAATAAAATATGTGAAAGCATAACAGTTACAGTTACCGATCAAAATGGTAATAAGGTTATTGACAACAAAACTTATGCTCATCCTGAAAATGATACAACAAAAGATCATGCAAAAGGTGTTATTCTGCTAGATGATTTTCCAATTTCAGAAAGCATAACAGAACTAACTTTTGATATTAAAGTGAATTATGCTGAATTTGAACAATATGTTGGAGACAATAAAGAATATACTTTAAAAATTCATGATTTAGGAAATGATTTGTGTTTTGTTGATAATCAAAATCCTTTGTTTACAACAAAAAACTTTTCATCAAACTTAAACGATTGGAACAAATTTACCACTGGGGAATTAGGAAAAGTTAAGATTGGTGACACATTGTATTTTGCAACATCGGTAACACAACTATCGTTAGTGCAAGTTGAATTTGGTGAAAACAACCCTGCAAGTTTGATAAAAATTTATCGTGGTCTTGATTGTGAGATTTTGATTGATAACATTACGGGTGAGTTTTTAAAAATATATGATAATGTTAACAAAAAATGGTATTATGTGTTTAAAGTTACAATTCCTGAAAACAATTTTAATCACATAGTTGATGATGTTTTGTATATTGAAAATGATAATTTGGATAGCCTTGATTAAACAAAAAGAATTAGGAAAAACCTAATTCTTTTTTTATTAAAGATAGCTTAAAGCTTAATTTGGAAAACTTAAATAATTTACCTATACATTTAAAATTGAATTGTTGTATAATTTAGTTGTTAGGAGAAAATTTTATGTGTGAATTTAAATTAATTTATCCAACAATTGAATATAAAACCCAGATTGAAAAATACAAACAAGATATGTTAGATGCTGAATCAAGCATGGATGGTTGTGGCTCTTTAAGGGTTGACAATTTTGAAGATTGGCTTAAAAAATGCGATGATTGGCAAAAGGGAGAAAATTTGCCAGAAGGGTTTGTGCCATCAACTCAATATATTATGGTTAGATTGTCAGATAATAAAGTTGTTGGAATGTTGCAAATTAGGAATGTGTTAAACGATTACTTGCTAAACTTTGGTGGGCACATAGGCGATAGTGTTGCACCAGATGAACGCAATAAAGGTTATGGCAAAAAATTGTTGGCAATGGGGTTAGAAAAATGTAAACAATTTGGTATTAACAAAGTTTTGATTATGTGCAAAACAACAAACACTGCATCAAGAAAATGTATTATGGCTAATGGTGGAAAATTTGAAGATGTTAGAAAGCGCCCTGATGGAATAGAATTGGAAAGATATTGGATTGACAACAATTAATAAAAGTGTAATAAAGTTATTTATAATTTTGATTGTTGTGTTATAATTAGTGGGGAAGTTTGTAATATGATTGAAAACAAAAATGATAACAATTTAATAAAATCAAATAAATTGCAAAAGTGCGAAATTAGGTTTGCATTAAAATCGGAAAGCGTTCAATTAGAAAAATTAAGCAAACAATTTGCAAATGAAAATTGTTGTAATGGTATTATTGCCGACAACCAAGACTACTTTTCTGACAAAAACGTGGCAGTTTGTGTTGTAAATAATCAAATTGTTGCTTATGCGTATGGTGAATTGGAAACAGAAATTAAACCAAAAAGTTATGCAAGTGTTGGCGATAAATATTTTTATTTAGACGAAATTTTTGTTGATCCTAAATTTAGAAGTTTGGGTTATGGTAAAAAGTTGTATGCTTTTTTGGAAGATTATGCAAAACAAAATGGGGCAAAAACAATTAGAACAAATGCAGTTTCAAAAAACTATGTTAAGCTTCTTAACTTTTACATTAATGAACTTGGCATGGATTTTTGGAGTGCATTTCTTGTTAAAAAATTTGAAGGTTGAATTATGTTGATTTTTGTAACGGGTAAGTCTGGTGTGGGCAAATCTTATTTTGCTTCAATGCTAGCAGACAAGTTAAATTTAAAATATGTTAATGTTGATGTTGTTTCAAAAAGTATTTATAACAACATGCAGGTTGTTGAAGGTGTTAAAAAAATATTTGATGAAAGTGTTGTTGATAACACTGGAAAAGTTAACACAAAACAAATTGGTAAAATTATTTTTGATAAAAACAATTTTGAATTAAAACAACGTTTTTATGATTTTACTTGGAATTATGTAAAGCCATTAATTTTGGAAGAATTAAAAGGTGATGCTGTTTTAGAATGGAGTATGTTGCCATTAACCGATTTGTGGCAAATGCCAGCAATAAAAGTTTTAATTACAGCAAACGAAAACATGCGACTAAACAAATTGATTGAACGTGACAATGTTTCGGTTGAGTATTTGAAGTTGCGTGATTTGTCAGCACCTGATTTTTCAAATTTAAAATTTGATTTTGTTTTTGATAATGATTACACAATACAGTTTGCTGAAACAAGCATTAAACAAATTGTTGAAAATTTAAAATAGGAATTTATTTTAAGGAGATATAAAAATGATAGTAGAAATTTTAAAAGAACATGATATTCCAGAGCTTCAAAAAATGATTGAAAAAACTTGCAGAATAAGTTTTGCTGATTATTATCCACAATCAGTTATTGATCAAACGGTTGCAAGCCTTGACTGTGAAAAACTAAAAGAACGTGCAGGTTGGACTCATTTCTATGTTATAAAAGTTGATGGTAAACTTGTTGGTTGTGGCGCAATTGGTTCTTACTGGGGAAGTTTAACCGAAAGCAGTTTGTTCACTATTTTTGTTGACCCAGATTATCAAGGAAAAGGTTTGGGCAGGGTTATTATGGAAACTTTGGAAGCTGATGAATATGCAAAACGTGCAAGCAGAATTGAAATTCCTGCAAGTTTGTTTGCAATTCCTTTTTATAGACACATGGGTTATGAACATAAAAATGGTGTTTTAACATTTGAAGATAACCACTTTGCCCTAGAAAAGTTTACAGGAAATATTTAGTAATAAAACAAAAAACAATTTACATATAATCACAAAGGATTAATTATGAAAAAAATAGAACTTATAAAACCTGAAATTAAAGATTTGTGGTTTAGGCGTGATTGCATGGCAGACCCTGAAACCATGAGTTATAATGCAGGGTACGATGTTAGTTATAAAGGCTATCATTACGACACAGGTTGTATTGATTTTCCGGAAGATGAATGGGAAACTTGGCACAAAACAAAATTTTCAAATCCCAATTTTTACTATGCTTACATTTTAGATGTTGAAACCAACCAGTTTGTTGGCTATTTGAACTATCATTTAAGTGGTGATAGGTATGAAATGGGAATTGTAATAAATTCAAAATTTCAAGGTCAGGGATACATGCGTCCAGCAATGTTAAAGTTTATGGAAACTGCAAAACAAAATGGTGTTACAGTGTTGTGGGATTCTGTTCCAAAAAATCGTGAAAAGGCAATGAAAGTGTTTTTTGATTTAGGCTTTGAAGTTGTTGAAGAATTTTATTCCAAAAAATTTGGCAAAGATGATTTGTGCTACATTATAAAAAAGGAACTATAAAATGTTTACAACAAAGACAAAAATAGATGTTGAAGTTCAAAAAGAACTTTCAAAAAGAGTTTACAGAAATTCGCTTATTGCACTAATTGTTGGTGCTGTTGGTTTAACTGCTTATATTGTTTTAGGCACAATGTTTGAAAGTTATTGGTGGGACATTCTTTTGGTGTTTGCTATTCCGTTTGGTTTTGGGGTGGTATTTATTATAACCATCAAAAAACTCATGAAAAAGGTTGAAGACATAAATCAACTTAACGAATATGTTTTTGAAGAAAAGTTTGTTAGTGTTTCAACAATGCGTAATGGAGAAATGGTTGGAACAGCCAAAATTTATTATAAAGACTTGTTCAAAAGTAAAGAAACAAACAACTATATTTACATGTATTTAAACAAAAGTGCAGCAATACCTGTTAAAAAAGAAGGTTTGTCGCAAGATGAGTTAATTGTTTTGCGTTCATTTTTAAATCTTGAATTGTTGCCAGAAAAAAAGGCTAATTAATGGAAAATTTACATAAAATTTACGATGAAATGCAATTAAAATATGGCGACCCAAACTTAAATGCAATTTATGGTGGTGGATGCACACACAATGCAAAAGTTTGCTTGGTGTTCATGAATCCAACAAAACGCAACATTGCAAGTGTTAAAAGTTGGAAGGGTGTGCGTTACCAATGGCTTGGCACAAAACAAGTGTGGGACTTTTTAGAAAAACTTGGTTTGATTAGTAAACAATTAAACATACAAATTCAAAACAGAAAACCAAAAGATTGGACGGAAGATTTTTGTAAGCAAGTGTATTTAGAAGTAACACAAAATGGTGTTTACATAACAAACTTGGCAAAATGCACGCAAGTTGATGCTAGACCTTTAAACGATTCGGTTTTTAAAGAATATAGAAACTATCTGCTGCAAGAAATTGAAATGGTTAATCCACAAAAAATACTCTTGTTTGGAAATCAGGTTTCAAGCATTGTGTTAAATCAAAAAATAAGTGTTTCAACTTGTCGTAAGCAAAAATTTGAATTGCTTATAAGTGGTAATGTTTATAATGCCTATGCTGTTTACTATCCGGTTGGAAATGGCAGATTTAATATTGATAAATGTGTAGAAGATTGCAAATTTAATTTGGATAATTAAGGAGAAAACTATGGATAACAAAGATATTTTAAAAATTTTAAATTTTCATAAATTGTGCTGTAAACTAAAAACAGTTGTTCGTTCTGGTTGGAAGTATTGGTGCGTTGAAGCAGACCGTGTTGAAAGTATTGCTGAACATATTTTTGGAACCTGTATGCTTGCTGTTGGAATTTTGAGTGCTAACAAACAACTTGAACTTGATGCAAATAAAATTATTGCAATGATGGCACTTCATGAATGTGAAGAAATTTTTATTGGTGACATTACACCTTACGAAACAGAAAAAATGAAAACAAAGGCAGAAATGGGAAAACAAGCAGTTGAACAATTGTTTGCTGAATTTGATATGCCTAACAACTTTAAAGAACTTATTGCTGAATTTGAAGCACAAGTTACACCAGAAGCCAAGTTTGCAAGAAGGGTTGATAAGTTGGAAGCAGATATTATGGTATATAGCTACGAACAAAACATAAATTACAACAAAATTGATAAAAAGATTCTTGAAAACGAAATTATTGTTAAAGCCATAAACGAGGGTGCGACTTGTGTGGGTGACTATTTTGTTTCAAGCAATATGGATAAGTATGATGAGTTGTTTGCAAGCATTGCAAAGGCTGCTCGTGAATATTACTTAAAAAAATAAAAAAAATTTTAAATTGAGTGTTGACTCTCCCCTTAAGGGTAATGATAAAGTGGGTGTAGAAATTAGGAGGAATTCGAAATGAGAATTGGTGATTTGGCTAAAATTTGCAATGTAACCATAAAAACAATTAGATTTTATGAAACCAAAAATTTGTTACACCCTAGTGAAGTTGACCGTTGGACTGGTTACAGATACTATAACGAAGAAAGTGTTAAAAGATTAAGCGAAATTCAACATTTGAAAAGTTTGGGGTTTTCACTTAAAGAAATTGAAAACTTAAACGAAGAACAAATTGTTGAAAAAACAAAACAACTAAAATTGCAAATTAAAAAACTAAACCAAAACATTAACGAATTAAACTCCATTTCAAAAAATGAATTAGGAGAGTTGATTATGAAAAGTTTTGTAAACGATGAACAAGTGGTTGGTAAATGGCAAAAGGTTGCAGTTGTTGATAACAAGGAAGAATATTTTTCAGGTAAAGCAAAAAATAATGAAGAAATTTTCCCTTATCCTGAAATTTATTTCTTACCACAAGGAAATTCTTATTGGGTGTTTTCTTGGAGTAAAGGAATTCTTTACTTAAAAGATAGAAAAAACCCATACGAAATTGTTGATGACACAATGTTTGTTGGTGTTGTTGATTTTAAAGATGGAAACATTTATAACTATGCCGTTTATAAAAAGGTAGATTCAAAAGAATATACTGCCGACGAAATTGCAATTAAAGACAACATTAATATTCCGTTTGTTAAAGACGAAAAGGCAGTTGGTTTTTGGGAACAAGTTGATTATGTTAACAGTTTTGAAAACTTTGTGCCAAACAAAAACTATTGGAAAGGCGAAAAGATTTTAAAAAGTTATGCAGTTAGCCCAAACGGAGACGCGTTACTTACATTTGTTAACAACAATGTTGCAACATTAAAATGGTCTAAGGGTGTAATTATTAACCAAAAAATTTATACTGCAAGCGAATATATCATAAAACAAATTGACGGAAACGATTATATGTTTGTTGAATGGAAATCTGGCGATTATGTTTATGGTGGAAAAGTTTACGGCTACTATGTGTTCAAAAGGATTTAAAAAGAAGATGGAGTTATTCTCCATCTTTTTTTGCTTATAAAATAAGCATATTTTCACATACTAAAACCATGAAACTAAAACTGCGTTACAAAATGTTTTATGGAATAGGGAATTTGGGTTATAGCATTGTTAGTCAAACTATAACCAACTTTTTTATGTTTTTTGGAACATCGGTATTAAAAATTTCAGGTTCACTTGTTGGTTTTGCTGTGGCACTTTCAACTGTTTGGGATGCTGTAACCGACCCTGTTGTGGGCTACATTTCCGATAATAAAAAATTAGGGGTGTTTGGTTTTAGAAATGGTTATATGCTAATTGGTGTTTTTGGAATTGCAATTTTAAATTTGGTTGTTTGGAGTGTTCCGTTGGGGTTAAACACAACTTTCAAGTTTTTGTGGGTGGTTTTAAGTTTGGTTTTAAACGAAACTTTTTGTTCCTTGTTTTCAACACCATATGGGGCACTTTGTGGTGATTTGGTTCAGGAATATAACGACCGAACAGTAATTCAAATTTATAAAACAGTCTTTTTTATTTTGGGTATGATTTTGCCAAGCGTGTTACTTAACATTTTTTTGCCATCAACCCCAGAATTTCCACAAGGACAACTTAATCCGGCAGGATATAAGCACATGGCACTATTTTGCAGTGTCGTTATGTTGGTTAGCGGTTTAATTTGTGTGTTTGGCACACTTAGAGCTAGCAAACAAAATAATATTGAGCAAAAAAATGAAAAGTTTTCAATTAAAGCAATTTTTATAGAGTTTGCAAGTTGTTTAAAAAATGTTCATCAACGAACAGTTGTGTTTGGCTATTGTTTTTCAATGATTAGTGCCGCAATTTTAACAAGTGTGGGGTTGCACTTTTTTACCTATTGTTTTGGTTATACTTCTAGCCAAATAACAATATTGTTAACCAGTTTGCTTGTGGGAATGGTTGTAAGCCAGCCAGTGTGGTACAAACTTAGCCTGCGTGACGATAAAAAACCAGCATTGTTAACTGGGTTACTGGTTGCGATAGTTGGAATTATTGCAATTATGACAACATATATTTTTAGGTTTGAAATTGGTGTAAATTCATTTTATATAATTTTTGTTGCAATTTTTGTTGTTGGTTTTGGTGTTGGAACGCTTTATAGTTTGCCTGCAAGCATGTACTTGGATGTTGGGGAATATTTGGCAAAGGAAAACAAAAACAATGGCGCAACATTTCAAAGTTTTTTAACCTTTTCTTATAATATTTCTAATGCGCTGTCACTACTTGTTGTTGGGGTGCTTTTAGATGTTGTAAAGTTTGACCCAAATTTGTTGGTTCAAACCCGTCCTGCTCAAACAGGAATTGCAATAATCTTGTTTGTTGGAGTGTTAACAAGTTTGGTTGGTGCGTTTTTAATTTTTAGCAAATATAAGTTAAAAAACAAGCATTTTAACAATTAGTTGCTTAACTTTTGGTGTTTAAATTAAATTTTAAATTTTATTATTTGAAAAATTGTAACAAGTGTGCTATTATAAGAAAGCAAAAATTTAAATTAAACATTAAGGAAAAGTTATGAAAATTACAAGTAAAGAATTACGTGAAATTTGGTTAAATTTTTATAAAGAACGTGGACACGTTGATATTGGAACAGTGTCACTAATTGGTGATGGCACAACAGGTGTTATGTTTAACGTTGCAGGCATGCAACCATTAATGCCATATTTGTTGGGTCAAACACACCCAGACGGCAAAAGGCTTTGCAATGTTCAAGGTTGTGTTAGAACTGTTGATATTGAATCTGTTGGTGATTCAAGCCACTGCACATTTTTTGAAATGATGGGCAATTGGAGTTTGGGCGATTACTTTAAAAAAGAAAAAACTGCATGGACATTTGAACTTTTAACAAAAGTTTTTGGATTAGACAAAAACAAAATTTGTTCAACAGTTTTTGCTGGTAACGAAAGTGCACCACGTGACGAAGAAACAGCAGGCTACTTAAAAGAACTTGGCATTAAACCTGAAAATATTTTCTATCAAGGCAAAGAAGATAACTGGTGGGAACTTGAAGGAACTGTTGGCACACCTTGTGGCCCAGATAACGAATGGTTCTACCCATTAACCGATAATAAATGTTGTGACACATGTGATATCAATTGTAAATGTGGCCGTTATGTTGAAATTGGTAACGATGTTTACATGCAATACGAACGTTTGGAAAATGGTTATAAACCATTAAGTAACAAAAATGTTGATACCGGTTTTGGTTTTGAACGTATGTTAATGTTTTTAAATGGTGTTAAAGATGTTTATGTTACCGATTTGTTTAGCCCAGTAATCAATCATTTGGAACAAAGTTTAAATGTTAAATATGGCGAAAATGAAGAAATAACACGCAGTATGCGTATTATTGCTGACCATATTAGAACAACAGTTATGCTTATTGGTGATGTTAACGGAATTGTTCCTTCAAATGTTGGAGCAGGTTACATTTTAAGAAGAATTATGCGTCGTGCAATTCGTCATGCTAAAAAGATTGAATTAAACTTGAACGAAATTATAAATGTTGCAAAAATATTTATTGAACAAGTTTACGACCAAGCATATCCATTGCTTTTGGAAAAAGAAAGTTATGTTCTTGCTGAAATTCAAAAAGAAATGGATAAATTCAACAAAGCTTTGGAACAAGGCTTAAAAGAATTTGATAAAGTTATTTTTGGAATTGAACGTCATAAAGAATTTGCTAAAACTAAAGGCGAAGAAGTTAAGAACGAAATTGGTGGAAA
>JAZRJQ010000131.1:0-3717 GCA_045645925.1 Clostridia bacterium
ACCAATTTTCGTTAGGTAAAAGTGAAGAAGAAATAGTACAATTAGTTGAAAGTACAGCGCTAAAAATTTGTGACTTAGAAATTAGAGCAAGAAAGTTGCTTTTGGACAACAATCAAACAGAATTAACAGACGAAATTTATAGGGCTTATGGTGTTTTAGGTAGTTGTTACAAAATTTCAACCGGTGAAGCAATTGAACTTCTTAGCAAAGTTAAGCTTGGTTGCGATATTGATTTAATAAAATTAAAAAACACAGAAATTATTGATGATTTGTTAAAAAATGTTTCACCATTAAAAATCAACAAACTAAGCAATAAAGTGTTAGATGCACATGAGCGTGACTTGTTTAGGGCTGATTATATTGGCAGAGTTATGAAAAATAATAGAATTTATTAAGGAGAAAATTATGGCATATGGAATAAGACTTACTGAAAGTGTTAATCGTGCAATACAAAATGCTGGTAAAATTGCATTAATGTATTCAAATTATCAAATTGGCACGGAACATTTGTTGTATGGTTTAAGTTCGGTTAAAGATAGTGTTGCTAGCAAAATTTTAGCAAATTTTGGTGTTAACCATAACAAAATGGAAGAAGTGTTTGCAAAGCATTCTTCAAAAAAACCAACTTTAATTGTTCAAGGTTCAATCGATTTTACACCACGAACAAAAGAAACTTTTGTTTTGGCTAATCAATTTGCAATGCAAATAGGTCATAATTTTGTTGGAACTGAACATTTGTTGGTTTCATTGTTGTTGCAAGAAGATAGTTATGCTGTTTCAATGTTAAAACGTAATTTTAGAGTTAACATTAACGATCTTAAAAACAGCATATTACAAGTTTTAAAAGCTGAAACTTCGGTTAATTATGATAACAATATTAATTCAAATTTCGATTTTGGAACTTCAAACTACAATTCAAACAAACAAAGTTTTGGTTCGCAAGGAGTTGGAAATTCTCAAAGTTTTGGTGGTGCTGGTTATAACACTAGCTACAATAATCGTGGTAGTGGTTTGCCACAACAATTGCTTGAAATGGGACAAGATTTAACTGCAAGGGCAAGAGCAAACAAAATTGACCCAATTATTGGCAGAGATGATGAAACTGAACGTATTATTGAAATTTTGTGTAGAAAAACAAAAAACAATCCTGTTTTAATTGGTGAAGCAGGAGTTGGTAAAAGCGCAGTTGTTTATGGGCTTGCTTTACGTATTGCAAAAGGTAATGTTCCAGACTTGTTAAAAAACAAAACAATTTTCTCACTTGAACTTGGTGGTCTTATGGCTGGAACAAAGTTTAGGGGCGAACTTGAACAACGTTTAAAAGATTTGATTGAAATTATTACTCAAAACAAAGATATTATTGTGTTTATAGATGAAATTCACACTTTAATGCAAGTTGGTAGTGATAAAGGCGAAATTAATCCGGCTGATATGTTAAAACCATATTTGGCACGTGGTGAATTCCAAACAATTGGTGCAACAACCACTGATGAATATAGAAAGTTTATTGAAAAAGATAAAGCGTTGGAACGTAGATTTCAACCTATTGTTGTAAATCAACCTTCGGTAGAAGACACAATCAAAATTTTGAAGGGCCTTAGAGATAGTTACGAAGCGTTCCATAAACTAAAAATTAGTGATGAAGCAATTAATGCAGCTGCAAAACTTAGTGATAGATATATTATGGATAGAAGTTTGCCTGATAAGGCGATTGACTTGATTGATGAAGCAAGCAGTAAAGCAAAAGTTCACACAAACAAAAAGCCTGCTGAATTAAAACAGTTGGAAGAACAAATTGCTGGTTTTGAAGCAGAAAAGAAAGAAGCATTAATTTCTGATAATTATGAAAAAGCAGCAATGTTTAGAGATAAAATTAAGGAAGCAACCTTAAAGAAAAAACAATTAGAAGAAAAGTTGATTCAAAATAATTCAAGTGCTGTTATAACAGAAGAAGATATATGTGCTGTTATTAGTAAATGGACAGGTATTCCTGTTACAAAAGTTACCGAAAGTGAAAAGGAAAGATTGTTAAATCTTGAAAGCATACTTCACAAACGTGTTATTGGTCAAGATGAAGCAATAACGGCAGTAAGTAAAGCAATACGTAGGGCTAGAATTGGTTTAAAAGATAATAACCGTCCAATTGGAAGTTTTATGTTTTTAGGTCAAACTGGTGTTGGTAAAACAGAACTATGTAAGGCACTTGCAGAAGCAATGTTTGACAACGAAAACAACGTTATAAGGCTTGATATGAGCGAATATATGGAAAAACATAGTGTTTCCAAACTAATTGGCTCACCACCAGGGTATGTTGGGTTTGATGATGGCGGACAACTAACGGAACAAGTTAGACGTAAACCATATTCGGTTGTGTTGTTTGACGAAGTTGAAAAAGCACATCCAGATGTGTTTAACTTGCTTTTACAAATTTTAGATGACGGAAGATTAACCGATTCGCAAGGAAGAACTGTTAACTTTAAAAACACAATTATAATTCTAACTTCTAATGTTGGTGTTGATCAATTGCCTAAAAAACAAACAAAACTTGGCTTTAATTTTGTTGAAGATAGCAAAGAAATTGATTATGCAACAATTAAGGAAACATTGCTTGGTGCATTAAAGCGCAAGTTTAAACCAGAATTTATAAACAGAATTGATGTTGTAACAGTGTTCCACCCATTAAATTACGAACAAATTGCACAAATTGCCAAGTTGTTCATAACAAGTTTAAACAAACGTTTAAACAAACAAGGTGCAAGTTTAAAAGTTACTGAAAGTGCTTTAAAATATTTGATTGATAAAGGGTACAACCCAGAATATGGTGCAAGACCACTTCGTAGACTTATTGAACAAGAAATTGAAGATAGAATTGCTGAACATATTTTAGAAAACAAACTTGAAAATGGTTCGGTTGTTGTTATTAGCGCAAAAGATGATAATTTGGTTTTGCGTTTTGAAAAAAATAGTTCAAAATAAATAATTGTTAAAACATTAATATTTATTTAATTGCGTAATTTTTTTAAATTTGATAATATTTAGATAGATAATTTAGGAGGACTTTTATGAAAATTACCTACACAGCTAAGAATTATAATATTTCTGATAAATTTAAAGAAGTATTAGAAAGAAAACTTGGAAAATTAGAAAAATATTTTGACGAAGATGTTACAGTTAAAGTTAATTGTATTGAACAAGCAAAACAACACAAACTTGAAATTACAATTAATGCACGTGGCTTATTCTTTAGAAGTGAAGTTTTAGGTGATGAAATGTACAATAATATTGACCTAGCTTTACCAAAAATTGAAAAACAAATTGTTAAACAAGGCACAAAATTTAAATCAAAACTTAGAAAAGATGCTTTTGAAAACAACGAATTAATGTTTGCTAGCATGATGGAAGAAGAAAAAGTTACTTCTCCAAAACTTGTTAAAACCAAAAAATTTGAATTAGACCCATTAACAGTTAACGATGCCGAAGCATATATGGAAGCTTTGGATCACAATTTCTATGTGTTCTTAAATGCTGAAACTGGTATGGTTAACGTTTTATACAAACGTAACGACCGTAACTATGGTTTAATTGAATTAGAGTACTAAAATAAAAATAAAAGGCTCAACCTTTGTTGGGCCTTTTTTTATGTTTGAAATATATTTAAAATTTTTTAATTTAAATAAATTAAAAGTTGGACAAAATATTTAATTTTAGTATAATATA
>JAZRJQ010000132.1:0-1536 GCA_045645925.1 Clostridia bacterium
TTATGCTTTTGTTAATTGTTTTGTTTTTAATTTTAGTTTTTCTAAAATTGTAGCTTCCGTCGTTCATTGATTGTTTAAACAAAATAACTACTAAAACAAACAATGTTGTTGTTTTTATTCCTCCGGCGATGCCCATAGGTGAACCACCAATAATCATCAAAAAGTTTGTTATGAAAACACTTATGCTAGTTAATGCTCCTTGGTCAAATGTTGCAAAACCAGCTGTTCTTGGTGTTATGCTTTGAAAAAAACAATTTAAAATTTTGTTAAACACACTCATGTTTCCAATTGTGTTTGGGTTGTTCCATTCAAAAATCGCAAATAGTAACGCACCACCTAAAATTAAAATGGTTGTTACAATTAAAACAACTTTTGTGTGAAACTGCAATTTTTTTGTTTCACGTTTAAAGTTGAAAATGTCAAACAAAACAACAAATCCAATTCCACCAGTTATAATCAATAACATTATTGGAATTAACACAAATGGGTTGTTTGCAAAATATGCCAAATTGGAAAACTTAGCAGTTGCATTGCCTAGTGGGTCGAATCCAGCATTGCAAAGTGCAGAAATACTTAAAAATAAAGCTTTAAAACAACCTGACCAAAAATTTCCAGTAAAGTTAATTAAGCTTGGTGCCAAGCACAAAAAACCAACAAATTCAACACTGAAAACAACAATAATTATTTTTCTTACCATTTTAACAAGACCTTGTGTTGTTTCGGTGTTTAAACTTTCTTGCAAACTCATTCTGGTTGAATAGTTTATTTTTTTGCCTAGTAGCATAAAAATTAAACATGCTAATGACACAAACCCCAATCCGCCCAATTGTATAAGCAATAACACAACGATTTGTCCAAATAGTGTAAGCTCTTTTGCTACATCTATAACGGTTAGTCCGGTTACGCATACAGCACTTGTGCTGGTAAATAACGAATCTACAAAACTGTACCACTCACCACTTACGTGTGATATTGGCAAGCAAAGCAGTAGGGTTCCTATCAATATTATTCCCATAAAGCCAAGTATGATTGTCTTGGCTGGGGTAGGTTTAAATATTTTGTTTTTAATAAAATTTTTTGTTTCCATAACGAACAATATTTTATCACACTAAACTCAATGTGGCAACTGTTTGCTGGTTTGGATGTTGTTTGCAGATTTGTTTTATATTTGGTTTAAAATATATAAACCTTTAAAAGTTAACATTAAAAATTAGCCTAATTTAAATTAAAAGTGTTATAATATTTGTGTTTAAAAAGTTGGTTAGTGTGGCAAAACGGTTTTTGTTGCACTATTATATTGTATATATTTTTATAATTTAACATAGGAGATTATATGGTTACATTAGTTATTTTAGATGGTTTTGGTTTAAATGATAAAATTGAAGGAAATGCAATAAAATTGCAAGGTACACCAAATTTAAACAAACTAAACGTTTATCCTTATACAACACTTGTTGCTAGTGGTGAAGGTGTTGGTTTAAACGAAGGTCAAATGGGTAATAGCGAAGTTGGACACTTAAATTTGGGCGCAGGTCG
>JAZRJQ010000133.1:0-4660 GCA_045645925.1 Clostridia bacterium
TGCATTAAAAAGGAAAATTTATGGATATTAAAAATGAAGTTTTAAACGAATTAAAAAGTATGAATTTACCATACGACGTTTCTAGTTTTGAAAACTTGTTGGTTTTATCAAGCGACGTTAAAAATGGTGATGTTAGCATGCCTTGCTTTATGCTTGCAAAAGAATTAAGAATGGCACCAGTTCAAATTGCAAACAACTTGTGTGAACAAATTAATTCTCAAATT
Source organism: Clostridia bacterium (assembly GCA_045645925.1). Lineage (GTDB taxonomy): Bacteria > Bacillota > Clostridia > Christensenellales > UBA1242 > UBA6345. Next base: position 225 of record JAZRJQ010000133.1, read on the forward strand.
TGTGAAAATTCAATTATTGAAAAAGCAGAAGCAGTTAATGGTTACTTAAACATTTTTACAGTTAAAAGTGTTGTGGCTACCAAAATTGTAAACGAAATTTTAACTGAACAATCAAATTTTGGAAAAACTAACACCTATAACGGACAAACAGTTGTTCTAGATTATTCAAGTGTAAACTTGGCAAAGTATATGCACATTGGTCATCTAAAAACCACAATTTTTGGGTTGGTTATGAAAAACCTTTGTGAAAGTTTTGGTTATAAAACTGTTTCAATTAACTATATTGGTGATTACGGAACACCATTTGGAAAAATGATTACAGCATTTAAGCGTTGGGGTGATAGGGCTTATGTTGAAGCAAACGGTGTTGACGCAGTTCAAGATTTGTATGTTAAGTTTAATGCCGAAGCTGAAAACGATGATAGTTTGAACGACGAAGCAAGAATGTGGTTTAAGAAAATTGAAGACGGCGACAAAGAGGCAACCGAACTATCTAGTTGGATTATTGAACTTTGCCGTGGCGAAGCTGAAAGACTTTGTGGTGAGTTGGGTGCAAAATTTGATAGTTGGCGTGGTGAAGGTTATTATACCGACAAAATGCAACCAATTATTGATGAACTTGAAAAGAAAGGTTTAACCAAAATTAGTGAAGGTGCAACAGTTGTTGATTTAAGTGAATATAATTTAGGCACTGCTTTAATTAAAAAGAGTGATGGAACAAGCTTGTATTTAACACGTGACCTTGCTGCTGTTGAAGATAGATATAACATGTATAATTTTGATAGAGCAATTTACGTTACTGACGTTTCACAAAAATTGCATTTCCAACAATTATTTAAAATTGTTGAACTTCTAGAAAAACCATATGCCGGAAAGCTTGAACACCTAAGTTATGGTCGTTACAGTTTGCCAACAGGCAAAATTTCTAGTCGTTTAGGTAAACAAGCCTTGCTAAAAGATTTGTTGGAAGCAGCATTCAATAAAAGCCGTGAAGTTATGGAATTGCGTGGCACAAAGGTTGAAAACACCGAAGAAGTTGCTAAAAAAGTTGCACTTGGTGCAACCAGTTTCGAAGTTTTAAAATATGAGAAAGTAAAAGATACAATTTATGATATGGAAGCTTCGTTAAACTTTGATGGTGAAACAGCGCCATACATGCAATATACTTATGCACGTTGTTGCAGTATTTTAGAAAAAGCAAACACAGAAGTTGATTTAAATAAAGTTGATTATTCAAATATTACTAGCGATCAAGGTTTTGAACTTGTTAAACTTCTTAACAAATTCCAAAAAGTTGTTGTTGAAGCACACGACAAACAAGAACCTTGCTTGGTTGTAAGATTGCTTATGGATATTGCAAGTGAATTTAACAAATTCTACACCAACAACCGTATTATTGATAATGGTGTGGTTAACTTAAACTATTTAACAATTGTTAAATGTGTTAAACAAATTTTTGAAAATGGTTTTGCAATTGTTAACATTCCTGCAATTAGCAAGATGTAACAGGTACAAGAAAGGATTGAAAACTTTTCAATCCTTTTTTATTGCACAGTTGTGCAATAAGTTTTGTTATCACAAAACCTTGTACCTGTTGCGTGACCATCGGCTGATACCAAATGCCACTAACGTGTCGCTTGGTTACAGCCTTGGGTCACTAAACAAACGATAAACAGATTTTCCTTAATAAGCAAAAAAATATAAAAAACTTTTTTATTGCACAGTCGTGCAATAAGTTTTGTTATCACAAAACCTTGTACCTGTTGCATGACCATCGGCTGATACCAAATGCCACTAACGTGTCGCTTGGTTACAGCCTTGGGTCACTAAACAAACGATAAGTAGATTTTCCTTAATAAGCAAAAAAATATAAAACAACTTTTTTAATTGCATACTCATGCAATTAACCTTTGTTGGCACAAAGGCTTGCACAACATTGCTTGCCTCCACTACTTTAAAAATTTTTTAAATTACCTATGGAAATTGTTTGTAATATATGATATAATTAAGTAATGTTAAAATATGTGGGGTGAACCATTATGTTAAGTTATGATGAAAGATGTGTGTTTGATAGATATATGCAAAGTGGATATCAATGCGAAATAAAGGGAAATTTAGAGTTTGCCATTGCCAGATATTCAAGTGCTTACAGTGTTGCAAAGGATGCAAAAGATAATGGTGCAATGCAAGAAGCCAAAAGAAGTCTTGACAGATGCGATGAAAAACTAAAAAAAGGCAACGCAGGTATGAGCCGTTAAAAAGAAAAAAGATTGCAAGGGAATGCAATCTTTTTTTGTTTGTAAATAAATGTTTAAAAATTTAATAATCGTTGTGTTATCATCAAACTTTTCAACTAATTATTTAATAATTTTTAAGTTCCACATCCATGGAGTGTTGGTTTCTTTACCTTGTAATGTAGCAATAATCATGTAGATTTTTGTAACTAATGTTAACACAAGCAAACCTGCACCAACAATAACAAAAATAATCATTAATGCATGAACTGCTGCAACTGTTGAATTTACTAAACTTCCAACCAAAAGTAATGTTAAACCAATAAAATCAAAAATGTTGATTTCAAGGCCTTCATTAGCATGATGTCTAACAAATGGGCTTTTTGAATTGATTAACATTGGAATAAAGAATAGTAAATATGCCAACCAAGCAATATTTTTGTTTTGAACAGCATCTTCTGTTGGAACAAATTTTGGTTTTTCACCAATTCTTTCCATTTTAGGTTCAGCTTTAACTTCAGGTGTTGTTTCAACTTTTTGTTCTTCAGCAATTTTTTGTTGTACTTTGCCTACTTCAACAGTTTCGTTGTTTTCAACTTTTTTTGCCATAAATTCCTCCTTATTAATGTATTACAAATTATTAAAAACAATTAGTATATACATATTTTACACTTTTAGTATATTTAATTTTTTTTACATTGTAAAATGTTTTTTATTTTTATTAAAAAAAATAAACATTATTTAAAAACAAAATAAAAAAGCACCACGGTTTTGTGGTGCTTTTTGTTTTATGTTTTAAGATATTGTTGGTGGGTAAATTTCAATTGTGCTTTCGTTTACGGAAGTAAATGTTTCGGTGTAATCAGCAACAACGGTTGCATCAATTTTTGCATTATATTCTTCGTTGTAAACCGAAATTTTAAATGTTTCTTGATATCTTATTTTTGAAAAACTACCATTTTCTTTTATGGTTGCTGTAATTTTGCAACTTTGATAGGTTGCAGGACTGCTTGAATCCATAACGCCTTTAAAAAAGTAACTTGCTTTTGTGCATGCTTTTGAACAATCAAGTTCGGCTGTTGCAGTGTAGGTTTTTGTTGCCTTATCGTGGATTACTGTTGTTGAACTTTTTACAGCATCGGCAGTTGCAGAATGAAAAGTGCTGTTTACATTCCAACCAAACTTGCTTGATTGTTCAGCTTTTGATAGTGTTTGCCAAGCTGGTTTTTGTTGGTTGAAATAGTAATTAAAAATTGCACTGTTTGAGTAAAGTGTTGTTGAGTAGTTTAAGTAAAACAAACCATCAAGCATATCGCCTGTTACAGAAAACTTAACAAGTTGTGCAGATGCATTTTTATAACGTTCAAAATTAAAATAAATTGTTTCGTTACTAACGGTAATTCCACCGTAGTTTGTTGGTCCACTTAGTTTTGCACTTCCTGTGTAAACCGACATAATGTTTGTTGCATTTGCTAATTTTTTTTCGGCAGCAGTATACATTGAAGAAAAGCTAGAAAAATCAATAGCAGCTTCAACGCTATTACTAGAATTGGAGCTGCCATTGTTTGTTTGTTCATTTTTTTGAGTTGTGGTTGCGTCTCCAACGGCTTTATCTAATTCTTCTTGACGTTGTTGTTCTTGTTGTTGGTCGTGTTCACGATCTAAACGTTCCAATTCAGCAGCTCTAACAGCAGCTGAAACACCAAAAATTACGCAAAACAATACTAAACAAACAACCATTATTATGTTTAACTTTTTTGAATTCATAGTAATTTCTCACTTTTTTGTTATTTAGTATTACTTAAATCTACAAAAATATTTTACATTTAATTTATTAATATGTCAATACCCAAAATATGTTTAACTATGTTAACAACTTTGTTTTTATTGGATTTTAATTTGTTTTGATTATGTAAATTAAATTGATATACTATTTTTAACCACAACAAAGTTAAACTTTATTTAAATTCAAATAAAATTTAGGTTGTAATTGTTAACTTAATAGTGGCAAAATGGGAAAATAATGGACAAAAGATTACTGAACGATTACTTAATTAAATTAAAGAAGGGGGATAATTCTGCCTTCGATTCAATTTATCACCTAACAAAGAAAGGTGTTTTTTCGCTTACGTTAAGTATTTTAAAAAATCCATATTCTGCCGAAGATATAATGCAAGAAACTTATTTAAAAGTTAAAGAGAA
>JAZRJQ010000134.1:0-6649 GCA_045645925.1 Clostridia bacterium
TAATTTATAACCATTTTGCACAATTTTAGCAAAATTATTTTATCATTTGTTATATAACAAAAAAAGTTTAGTTAAAAATTTGATTACATATTATTTTTTATTAAACAAAATTGATGGTTTATGGTAAAATTAAAGATGTGATGGCTTACATGCTTAACACAAAAATTTTTAGAGGTGAAAAATGAAACAACACATTGAAATTCAAGACGTTTGGGCTAGACAAATACTAGACTCAAGAGGCAATCCAACAATTGAAGTTGAGGTTATGGTTGAAGGTGGCTACATGGGTAGAGCCGCTATTCCATCTGGCGCTTCTACTGGTTCGTTTGAAGCAGTTGAACTTAGAGATGGCGACAAAAGCAATTACATGGGAAAATCAGTTGAAAAAGCTGTAAGCAATGTTAACACTGTTATTGCTCCTGAACTAATTGGAATGAACGTTTTAGACCAAAATTTAATTGATAAAACAATGATTAACTTAGATGGCACACCAAACAAAGGCAAACTTGGTGCTAACGCAATTTTAGGCGTATCATTAGCATGTGCACGTGCTGCAAGTGAAGCTTTGGGCGTTTCACTTTACAACTATATTGGTGGTTGCAACGCAAACACCCTACCTGTTCCAATGATGAACATTTTAAATGGTGGAAAACATGCAGACAACTCAGTTAACGTACAAGAATTTATGATTATGCCAGTTGGAGCAACAACTTTTAAAGAAGCACTTAAATGGTGTACCGAAATTTTCCATAACTTAAAAAGCATTTTAAAAGCTGATGGTTATGTGACAGCAGTTGGTGACGAAGGTGGTTTTGCACCAAACCTAAAAGATGACGAAGATGCATTAAAATATATTGTTAAAGCAATTGAAAAAGCTGGCTACAAACCTGGCACAGATATTTGCATTGCAATTGATGCTGCTGCAACCGAAATGTACGACGAAGCAAAGAAAAAAGGTCAAGAAGGAAACTACTACTTCTGGAAAACCGACAAAATGTTTACACGTGACCAAATGATTGCTTACTGGGAAGAAATGGCAAGCAAATACCCAATTATCAGCCTAGAAGATGGCGTATCAGAAGAAGATTGGGATGCTTGGAAACTACTTACAGAAAGAATTGGAAACAAAGTTCAACTTGTTGGTGACGACCTATTTGTTACAAACACTGAAAGATTACAAAAAGGTATTAAACTAGGTGTTTCTAACTCAATTTTAATTAAAGTTAACCAAATTGGTACTTTAACTGAAACATTAGAAGCAATCCAAATGGCAAACAGAGCCGGCTTCACAACAGTTACTTCACACCGTAGTGGTGAAACAGAAGACACAACAATTGCTGATATCGCAGTTGCAGTAAATTCTGGACAAATTAAGACTGGCGCACCTTCTAGAACAGACCGTGTTGCAAAATACAACCAACTACTAAGAATTGAAGAAGAACTTGGTGAAACTGCAAAATATTTAGGCAGAGAAGCTTTCTTTAACTTAAAATAATTTTTTGGTTAATAAAAAAGACTTTATCGATTTGATAAAGTCTTTTTTTTATTTAATAACTTTTTTATTCCAGCTTTTTTTACCACATTTAGGGCATTTTAAATATCTTGTTCTGCCAATATGCATTGCACATGTTACCTGAGAATATGTTGGCACATGTTTATGGTTGCAATGCTTGCACATGTAGTACCCTGCTTTTTGTTCTATCCATAATCCAAAACACATACCCACAAAAAATATCACAAACCCAACTGATATCAAAATAATAGGCACAACAACAAGGTTATATAATTCTATTAAATAAACAGATACAAATAATGGCACAAAAAAGGCAGTAATAGCCATTAATCCTACTACCCACTCCAAAAGTAGAAGTATTTTACTATACTCTTCTTTTTGTTTTTGCAAATTCAAAAGATTTTCTTCTGCTTTGTTTGTGTAATTTTCGGCAGGTATTCTTTCACCATTTAATAGTTCATTTATGCTTATTTCAAAAATTTCGCAAAGTTTAGGCAAAACACTTGTGTCTGGTATACCATTACCATTTTCCCATTTTGAAATGGTCTTTTCACTTACAAACAACTTTTCAGCAAGTTTTGCTTGGGTTAATTTTTTTGCTTTTCTTTCAAAACTTATAAATTCACCAATTTTGTTGTAGTCCATAATTTTCTCCTTGTTTAGTTTATTATATCACAACAAAAGAATATGTTTTACATATTTAATAAAATCAAACTCTCTAAATTTACCGATTGTAAAAAAGGATAGAATTTATTACCAAATTCTATCTTTTTTAATCTCTTACTTAAATTTCCTTTCTGTCAGCAATTGCTTTACTTAAAGTTACTTCATCTGCATATTGCAACGAACTTCCCATACTAATACCTTGTGCAATTCTGGTTACTTTTACACCCAAAGGTTTTAAAATTTGGGCAATATAACTTGCCGTAACTTCACCTTCAACGTCTGGATTTGTTGCAATAATAACTTCCTTCACACTTCCACCTGCAACACGTGTTACAAGTTCCTTGATTTTAATATCGTTAGGACCTTTGCCTTCCAATGGATTAATTGTGCCATGCAACACATGATAAAGCCCACCATAATGCTTTGCTTTTTCAATTGCCAAAACATCTTTCGGTTCTTTAACAACACAAATAGTATCACTTTTACGGCTTTTACAAATTTCGCACATATCTTCATCTGTAAAGTTACCACAAACCGAACAGAACTTTATTTTATGCTTAACTTCCCTTAAACTATCTGCAAAAAAATCAACATCTTCTTTTGACAAGTTAATTATTGAATAAGCATAACGTTCAGCTGTTTTACGTCCAACACCCGGCAAATATGTGAAAGCATTTATTAATTTTTGCATACTTTCAATATCGTCTTTCATGTTACATCATACCACCAAGTAGGTCTGGTTTTAATTCCTTTTCAAGTTCTGTGGCTTTTGCAATTGCTTCGTTAACACATGCCAAAACCATATCTTCCAACATTTCAACATCGTCAGGGTCAACAGCCGCAGGATTAATTTTTACTGCTGTAATCTTTTTTGAACCAGTAATTTCAACTGTAACCATTCCACCACCACTTGATGCTGACAACACTGTGCTTTCAAGTTTTTCATCAGCTTCTTGTTGTTTTTTCAACATTTCTTCTTGCATTTTTTGGGCTTGACGCATTAAATTTTGCATATTTCCGCCACCCATTCCACCAAATCCTTTAAACATAAAAATAATCTCCTTATTAATTAATATTCAAATCATCTCCAAGCTTTTGTTTAAGTAGCTCTTCCATGCTTAGTTCTTTTTTTTCTTCTTTATATTCAACATTAACCGAAACACCTTTTTTAATTTCAGCAATTGTGTTATTTAAAACAGTTAAGTTTTCCGGTTTTTGCAATGTTTTATATTCTTGTTCATTTTTACTTACCAACGTTAAAACATTATTGTTTAAACTGAAATTCGTGTTTTCGCCAAGCAACGCTATTAACATAACTTCGTTTTTAGCACGCAAATTTACAAGCAATTTACCAAACAATGTTTTTTCGTCGGTTTGTTCGGTTGGATTAGGCAACACAATTTCAGGTTGAACACTAACACCAACAGGCATTGATTGTGGTTTTTTGTTTTCTAACGCCTCAACACGTTTTTCCAAACCAACATAATTTTTAATTTCGTCACACAAATTTAAACTTGCAACTTCTAACACTATGCGTGGATTTGTTGTAAGTCTAAACTCATCATCTAACGCTGAATAGGTTTTTAATGCTTTTAAAATTGTATCGGTTGAAGTTTTGTTTGCAACTTCCTGCAAAGTTTTAACCATACTTTCTGGATATTTTAAAATTGCATTAAAGTTTTCGCAAGTTTTAACAACTGCCAAATCTCTAAAATAGTTTGCCAAGTCTTTTGCAATTTGTGCAATATTTTTACCTTTTTCAATAACAGCACTAAGCTCATTAAGTAAATTATGAACATCGCCTGTTAAAATATGACTTGCCAAATTGTTTAACACAGTTTTATCAATTGAACCAACTGCATTTAAAACTGCATCGTAAGTAACATTTCGGTTTGTGTAAGCAACACACATATCAGCAATTGAAAGTGTGTCACGCACACTGCCTTCACCCAATCTTGCAATCAAACTAACTGCACTATCTTCAAAAGCTATGTTTTCTTGTTTGAAAATATTTTTAACATGTTGTTCCAAATCTTCAAGCCCAACAAGTTTAAAATCAAATCTTAAACAACGGCTTAAAATGGTTGCAGGCAATTTTTGAACTTCGGTTGTTGCAAGCACAAACACCACATGTTTTGGTGGTTCTTCCAAAGTTTTAAGTAACGCATTAAAAGCAGAATCGGATAGCATATGCACTTCGTCAATAATGTAAACTTTATATTTACCATTAACTGGTGGATATTTAACTTTTTCCCTTAACTCTCTAATTTCATCAACACGGTTGTTGCTTGCTGCGTCAATTTCTAAAATATCTAAGTTGCTAGCATCGTTAAGTGCCAAACATGTTGAACATTTGCCACAAGCACTGCCGTTTACTGGGTTTTCACAGTTAATACTTTTTGCAAAAATTTTTGCAACGCTGGTTTTACCTGTTCCCCTTGTTCCACAAAACAAATAAGCATGTGAAATTGCATCGTTTTTTATTTGGTTTTTCAAACTGGTTGTAATATGTTCTTGACCAATAACACCATCAAATGTGCCAGGTCTATATTTTCGGTACAATGCTAAATACATACTTAATCCCTATCCTTCAAAAATTGTAATTTGTTTTTTATTCGATTTAGTGCGTTATCAACACTTTTAGGTGTTGTGTCAATCACACTTGCAATGTCATTATAGTTTAACCCTTTTAAGTAAAGTTTCAAAACCTTTAATTCATATTCACTTAAAACTTTTTTAATTTCTTTCGCTATATTTTTTGTGCCTTCGTTCGACAAAATAATATTCTCAGGCGTATCCTTTGTTGACGGAACAACAAATGTTGAATTTTCATCATCTTCATTTAAAGTAACAAATCCTTGATTGTTTAGGGTGAACGATTGGTTTAACATCGAATTTTTCAATGCACTATCACTTTTAATTGCATTAATAACCTGATGCTCAATCAATGTTTTTGCATAGGCACCAAATGTTACAGTTTTGCTTTCATCATAGGAGTTTATTGCTTTATAAAGTCCAATCATTCCTTCCTGAATTAAATCATCTTGGTCACCACCAACCAAAAAGTAATGACGTGCCACATGATTAACCAATTGCTTGTAACTATTAAACAATTGTTCTTGCGCTTGTTCGTCGCCACTTTTTGCTTGTTTTATTAAATTGTCTTCAAACAATTTATCCATCTAATTTCCTTTAATTGTTACGTTGTCTTACAACTTCATATAACACAACACCTGTTGCAACACTTGCATTTAGTGAGTTTATTTTTCCGTATTGTGGAATTGTCACAATTCCGTCACAAGTTTTTAAGGTTAGTTTACCTGTGCCACGGCCTTCGCTACCGATAACAATGGCAACTCCACCTTTCAAATTTGTTTTTGTTAGGTTTTCGCCACCAAGTTCGCAAGCATAAACCCAAATGTTTTGTTTTTTAAGTTTTTCAATTTCGTTGTTAATGTTAGAAACCCTAGCAACTTTAACATAGCTTGTTGCCCCAGCACTGGTTTTAATAACCGTTTCGTTAACCTGGCAAGCCCTAACACGTTCAATAATAACACCATGAACACCCATACATTCACACACACGCAAAATACTTCCTAAATTGTGTGGATCTTCAATACCATCTAAAATCAAAATAAATGGGTCTTCATTTTTCTCTTTTGCCAAAGCCAAAATATCTTCAACGTTTGAATACTTAAATTCACTAGTGTATGCAATAACCCCTTGGTGATGTTTTGTTGCACTTTCAGAATTTAACACATTTTGTTGAACAAACTGAAAACGAATTTTCTTTGATTTTAACAAATCAACAATTTCCGAAATAACACCATCTTTTAAATTGTTTTGAATAATAACTTTATCAATGGTTGCACCATTTAAAATAAGTTCCCTAACAGCGTTTCTACCTTCAACCTTCATTGTTTTCTCCTTTAACACACAAACTTAAAATTTGATTTAACCTTTCATAACTTCCGGTTAAATACAAATATCCAACAACGGCTTCAAAACCTGTTGCTCGTTTATAATCAACCACATCAGCATTTTTTGCAACTGAATGTGTTTTATAGTTCCTTGCACGCTTATAAATTGCAAGTTCTTCTTCTGTTAAACTTGCAATAATATTTTCTAGCGCATCACTTTGCCCACCAGCCTTAACATATTCGTTTGCCAAAGTGTGCAATTTGCCACTTTTAACATCAAACTTTTCGGCAAGCATGGTTCTAATAAACAATGTGTAAACACTATCACCAACAAAAGCCAAAACTTGTGGATTTAAGTTTTTTGCTTCACTTATTGTTAAATTTTTTAAATTTGTAAACATTTTTTCCATAATAATTTCCTAATTCAAATTATATCATATATTTACTAAAACCACAAAACATAAAACAAAGCATAAGTGTAATTTATTTATATAATTATATATATACAACAAAAAAATCAACCCATATTCTTTAGGCTGATTTCTTTATT
>JAZRJQ010000135.1:0-13523 GCA_045645925.1 Clostridia bacterium
AGCGGCATTATTACAGCAGCTGTGCACACAGGTCCAGCAAGTGGTCCACGACCAGCCTCATCAACACCGGCGATTGTTTTAACTAAATCTGATTGATAAGACAAATCAAAATTATACATCTTGAACCTTCCTATCTTTTATTTTCAATTTTTTAATATCTGCAACTTTTTCTAACGAAATTTTTCCTAAACGATTGCTTTTAAAATCGTTAATTAGTGCAAACGCACCCCTATCGTAATCAAGTTCATTTTTCTTTAACAAAAAGCCACGACTTGAACAAACTTTTTCCAAAACCATTAATGGCTCATCATCTTCTTCTATTTCAATATTGTATCTACTTTCTAAGATTTGTTTATCAAGGTTAATCATGTCCGTTATAAAATCCAAACTTAAACTTGGAACGTCTAAAACTTCATCTTTGATTGAACCAATATAAGCCAAATGATGCGCAACTTGGTTGTTATCAAAAGCTGGCCACAAAGTTCCCGGAGTATCCAAAATTTCAATCCCACTTGCAATTTTAACCCATTGTTTTCCCTTTGTTACCCCAGGACGGTTGCCAGTTATTGTTTTAGCAACACCACACAAATTGTTAATTAATGTGCTTTTTCCGCTGTTAGGCACACCCAAAACCATTGCACGCAAAATTGTGTTAACACCTTTTTGTTTTAATTTTTCAATTTTACCACTTAAAGCAGATCTTATTGCTGTTTCAACCTTTTTAGCAGTTCCACTTTCCGTTGAATTAAGCATTATGCATGTTGAGCCCAAGTTTGAAAAATACGTTTGCCATTCCTTAGTTGTTTCCGGATTAGCCATATCACACTTATTTAACACATAAATAATTGGTTTATCACCAATAATTGTATTTAATTTAGGATTTACACAAGAAAAAGGTGCTCTAGCATCTAGAACATAAATTATTGCATCAACAACCTTTATTTCTTTTTCCATCATTCTAAGGGCTTTGGTCATATGCCCTGGAAACCATTGAATAATCATAACCTAATCCTTTTTATTTAACAAATCTGGTCTATATTTTTTTGTTTCAATTATTTTTTGTTCTTGTTTCCACTTTTCAATTTCTTTATGGTTACCACTAAGCAACACATCAGGCACACTTAGTCCCATAAATTCACGTGGGCGTGTGTATTGTGGATATTCCAACAAACCATCAGAAAAACTCTCATCATCAACACTTTCCGGGTTGTGCAAAACACCATCAACATAACGACTAACAGCATCAACCAACGCCATCGCCGGAATTTCACCACCAGTTAAAACAAAATCCCCCACACTTATTTGTTCGTTAACACAAAGTTGAATAACACGTTCATCCAAACCTTCATAATGGCCACAAATTAGCACCAAATGTTTTATTGATGTGGACAACTCCTTTACTTTATTTTGTGTTAATGGAGTTCCTTTTGGCGACATATACACAACATAACTATCAGGTGTTAAAACACTTTGAATAGCATCGTAAATTGGTTGTGGAGTTAAAACCAATCCTGCACCACCACTAAAAGCATAGTCGTCAACACGTTTATGTTTATCTAACGAAAAATCACGAAAGTTAACAATTTCAATATTTAAAATACCTTTGTCAATTGCTTTACCAATCAAACTTTCGTTTAACGCTTCAAACATTTTTGGAAACAATGTTAAAATTGTTATTTTCATACAATAACTCCTTCCAAAATTTTAGCATTAACATAAACAACTTTGTTATCATTATCAATGTTTTCAATCAAATTTGGAACACAAGGAAAACTTCTACCATCATTTAACGTATAAACATCAACAGAACCATAATTGTTAGCATTAATAATTTCGCCAACGGTTTCACTATTTGCAATCACCTTGTACCCAACATTATTGTTAACTTCGTTTGCAACTTCTTCGGTAACATAAGCATAAACAGAACTTGTGCGCAATGGTTCAACTTGATTAATATCTGTTAATTGTTCCGTTTTTAAAATAAAAAAACCACCCCTATCGGTAACTTTTAAAACATTGTACATTTTACCATTGATTTCAACTTGTTCCAAGTCATAAAAAACTTGAATTGCTTCCATGTTGTGTTTAACCCTAAATTCACCTTTTAATCCTTGTGGTTTCGTTAACATTCCAATTTTAATTTTTTTCATATAAACACCTTTAAATTGTGCCTTTATTTGACTACTTTTTGTAGTTTGCACAGTACTTTATTTTACACTATAATTTTAACACACAATAACTTAAATTTCAAAATAAAAAAAGTGCTTAATAGCACTTTTTAAATATTAAGAAATTTTAACAATAAAACGACGGCCAGATTTTGCACTAGCTGACTTTACTATTGTACGGATAGAGTTTGCAATTTTGCCACCTTTACCAATAACTTTTCCTAAATCAGATGGGTCAACAACCACGTTTAAAATTATAACTTTTTCACTTTCGTTTTCAGTTGTAATTTTAACTTTATCTGGATTATCAACCAAAGATTTAACAATATAACTAATTAGTTGTTCCATGTGTTAAATCCCCTTTAAATTAAGCTTTTTTCTTTTTGTCTGATTTTGGAGCTGTTTTTTTGTTAGAAGCTTCTAAAACGCCAGCTCTAATTAAAATTGTTTTAGCTGTTTCAGTAGGTTGAGCACCTTTAACTAGCCAATCTTTTGCTTTTTCAACATCAATTTTAACTTCAGCAGGTTCTGTTTTTGGATCGTAAGTACCGATTTTGTCGATAACTTTACCATCTCTTGAAGTTCTTGAATCAGCAACTACAACACGATAAAATGGTGATTTTTTATCTCCTAAACGTGTTAATCTAATTTTAACTGCCATAAATTTTCTCCTTTTTAAATTTTGTATATATACAATTTTTTTGAACCAAAAAAATTTAAAAACTTAATTAAAATGGTAATCTAAATCTACCTTTTCCATTAGCCATTTGCTTCATCAATTCTTTTGATTGATAGAAGTTTTTTAATAATGCATTAACTTCTTGAATTGAAGTTCCTGACCCAGCCGCAATTCTCTTTTTTTGACTACCTTTAATAACGTCAGGATTTCTGCGTTCGTATGGTGTCATGCTTTGAATAATGGCTTTATTTCTAGCTATTTGTTTTTCGTCAATCATGTTTGCATTAAACTTGAATTTGCTAGCACCAGGAATCATATTTAAAATATCTGATATGTTTCCCATCTTTTTTACTTGGTCAAACTGAGCCAAATAATCTTCAAATGTAAACGAATTTTCCCTAAACTTTTTCTCTAATTTTTTAGCTTCTTCTTCATTTACAGTCGCTTGTGCTTTTTCAATTAAAGTTAACACATCACCCATATCCAAAATTCGTGATGCCATACGGTCTGGATAAAATGGTTCAATATCGTCCATTTTTTCACCAACACCACAGAATTTGATTGGTTTGCCTGTTACAGCCTTAATACTTAATGCTGCACCACCACGTGTGTCACCATCTAATTTTGTTAAAATAACGCCGGTTACATCAAGTTCATTGTTAAAACCTTCTGCAACTGTTACAGCATCTTGACCTGTCATGGAATCTACTGTTAACAAAATTTCGGTTGGATTAACTGCTTGTTTAATTTCCTTTAATTCATCCATTAATTCTGTGCTAATGTGTAATCTACCAGCTGTGTCAATAATAACAACATCATAACCTTTATTTTCAGCATATTTTAATGCGTTAACAGCTGTTTTTTGTGGTTTGTTTGTTCCTTCATCATAAACTTCAACATCAACACTTTTACCAACAACTTTTAATTGATTGATTGCTGCTGGCCTATAAATATCACAAGCAACAAGCATAGGTTTTTTGCCTTGCTTTTTAAGATGTTTTGCAAGTTTACCACACATTGTTGTTTTACCTGCACCTTGCAAGCCACACATCAAAATTATTGTTGGTGGTTTAGATGCAATTGTTAATTTTGAATTTGTGCTACCCATTAATTCGGTTAATTCTTCATTAACAATTTTGATAACTTGTTGTCCTGGTGTTAAACTTTTTAAAACTCTTTCACCACTACATTTTTCAGAAATTTTTGAAACTAAATCTTTAACAACCAAAAAGTTAACGTCAGCTTCTAATAAGGCAATTCTAATTTCACGCATTGCGCTTTTAATTTCAAGCTCAGTTAAAACACCACGTTTTGTAAGCTTTGAAAACACGTGTGATAATTTTTCACTTAATGAGCCAAATAAAGCCATAAAATCTCCTTACAAAGTATTTAATAAATCATTAATTTTTTTAATTAATTTTTCATCTGTGACATGTTTTAATGTTTGTTCTAACACCAATTTTGTTTTATTGTTGTTTTTTAAAACACCCAAATCTTGTTCATATTTATTTAGTTGAGAACAACTTTTGTTAACACAATCCAACACTGCTTGCCTAGAAATGTTTACATTTTCAGCAATTTCAGCCAAACTCAAATTTTCAAACACATAACTTTCAAAAATTTGTTGTTGTTTTACGGTTAACATTTTACCATAAATATTGTAAAGCGAACTAACATAAATTGTTTCTTCTAAATTCATAATAAACTCACAATGTAAAGCAAATTTACTTTACAGATAATATTATACTTATATTTTAAAATATGTCAATAATAAATTACTTAATAATATAAATTTATTTACACAAACAAAAAGTGCAAACCTTAGTTTACACTTTTTTATTATTAAATAATTCCGTTCACAAATTCTTCGGCGTTAAAATCAATAATATCATCAATTCCTTCACCAACACCAACAAATTTAACTGGAACACCATACTCTTTGGCAATTGCAAAAACAATTCCACCTTTGGCTGTGCCATCTAGTTTTGTTAAAACAATTCCATCAATTCCAATACATTCGTTAAATGTTTCAACTTGTGATAAAGCATTTTGACCAGTGGTTGCATCAATAACCAAATAATTTTTATAGTCCCCTTCCCATTCTCTGGAAATAACTTTTGAAATTTTCTTTAATTCTTCCATTAAATTTGATTTATTGTGAAGTCTGCCGGCAGTATCCACAAGCACAACATCATCATGTTTTGCTTTTGCACTTGTAATACCATCAAACACAACAGCCCCAGGGTCAGCACCTTCAGCATATTTTACAATTCTAACCCCTGCACGTTTTGACCATTCGGTAAGTTGGTCGCTTGCCGCTGCACGGAAAGTGTCGCCAGCAACCATCAAAACACTTTTTTTATCAGATTTAAACTTGTGTGCAAGCCTGCCAATTGCAGTAGTTTTGCCTACACCATTAACACCAACAAAGGTTATTAATGCTGGATATTCAAGTTCTTCATCTTCACAATTTTCAAGCATTTCAACCATAACGGATCTTAACAAAACTTTAAAATCGTCAGCAGTTTTAATTTTTTCTTTTTTAGCTTTGGCTTTAACCTCTTCAATAATTTCTTCAGTTGCCTCAGCACCAATATCAGAACTTATTAAAACATATTCAAGTTCTTCATAAAAATCATCATCAAGTTCGCCAACAAAAATTGAGTTTAACTTGTTAGCAATGCTATCTTTTGTTTTCTTTAAACCAGCAAATAATTTTGAAAAAAATCCCATAAATTAATCTTCCTCTATATTTTTAATTGCTTCGGTAAGTTTAACAGAAACAACTTTACTAACACCCTTCTCTTCCATTGTTACACCAAACAATGCATCAGCATGTTCCATTGTTGGTTTTTTGTGAGTGATAACAATGAATTGAGTTTCTTCTGAATAACGTTGTAAGTAAGCAGCAAAACGAGCAACGTTTGCTTCGTCAAGTGCTGCTTCAATTTCGTCAAGCAAGCAGAATGGCATTGGACGCAAACGCAAGATTGCAAACAAAATAGCAATTGCTGTTAATGATTTTTCACCACCCGACAAAAGTGTGATGTTACTTAATTTCTTTCCTGGTGGTTCAGCAACAATATCAACACCTGCTTCAGGCCAATCTTCAGCTTGAACAAGTTGTAATTTTGCACTACCGCCACCAAACAATTCTTTAAACACAACACCAAAGTTTGAATTAATTTGATTAAACGCATCATCAAATCTGGCCGACATTTCGTCAGTTAATTCTTTAATAATTTGTTTCAAATCATCTTCAGCTTTAATTAAGTCTTGTGCTTGAACATACAAGTTTCCATGACGTTCTTCAATTAATTTAACATCTTCAATAGCATTAACGTTAACATTGCCAAGTTTATTTATTTCCTTACGAAGTGTGTTTATGTCCAACAAACCTTGTTTTACGTCAAATTCTGGCAATTTATACCCTTGTGCTGTGTTGTATGTAAGTTCATACTCTGTCCAAACACGTTCTTGAAGTGTTTCAATATCTGTATCAATTTTCGACAAATTAATATCTTGTTGATGTTTTTTGTCTTGCAATTTATTAACTTCATTAGTCAAATTCATACGTTCTTCTTCCAAAGCACGCAATGTTGATTGAAGATTAATTTTTTCGTTAGACAATTTTTCAACTTCTTGTTTTGTTTCGTCAAGTTTTTTAATATCTAAATTAACATTATTACTATTAACAACACTACCAGCTAAACCATTTAGTGCTTCCAACTGATTATTGTTTTCAGCAATAACATTTTTAATTTCTAAACGCATTGCAGAATTGTTGTTTAATGCAAATTTAATACGTTCAATGTCACTTTCCAAACTTAAAATTTCGCTTGAAATTGAAGCAATTTCAACTTTTAAGTTAGTAAGTTCGTTCGCATAACTATCACGTTTAGAACGCATTTGACTAAATTGACTATTATTTTCTTCTAATGTGTCAGTTGGATTTTCATCCAAGTTTTCAGTGTTGCTAATACGTGTAACTTCATTAGAAATTGCTTCAACAATTTGATTTGATTTTGCAATTTCACCCGTTAACGAATTAACTTCGGCTTCCAAACTTTGGCAAATAGAATTATATTTTTCGTAACGTTCTTTTTCTGCTGCTAAACTAATTTCACAATCACGAAGTTCAGCGCTTTTTTGTTTGATTGTTTCATTAATGTTTGAAAGTTTAAATACCAAACTTTGAACAGCACTAGAAACAGTTTCTTTTTCAGCTTGCAATTTTTGAATTGCTTTGTTTGAAGTTTCAATATCAGTTTCACGAGAAAGTAAGTTTGCAACTTGTGATTTTTTACTACCACCAGTAATACTACCTTGTGGATTAATAACATCACCATCAAGTGTTACAATTCTGAAACTATATCGACTTTGACGTGCTACTGAAATTGCTGTGTTCATATTATCAACAATAACTGTTGCACCAAGCAAGTTAGAAATAACATTTGCAATGTTTTTGTTATAAGAAATAAGTTCACTAGCAACACCATAAACACCTTGTGCTTTTAACAAACCACGGAAACTATTATCAAAATAGCGTTCCTTAATTGTGTTAATTGGTAAGAATGTTACACGACCATATTCACGTTGTTTTAGGTATGCAATAAGCTCCTTTGCACCATCGTCACTATGTGTAACAATGTTTTGAACTGCACTTCCTAGCGCCATTTCAATTGCTGATTGATAGGTTTGTGGAACTTTGATTAATGATGCCAAAACACCAACAATTTTAGATCTTAAATTTGCATTGTTTTCAGCATCAGTAAGCAATCTTTTAACACTACCATTAAAGCCTTCATATTCCCTTTGCATATCTTCTAACATCTTTTTGCGATGTTCAAGTGAAAGAATATTTGAGTTTATGGTATTTAAGTTGTTTTGATTTTGTTTTAAATCAGCATCAAGTTTGTTTTGCTCAGCAATTTTATCGTTAACAAAAGTGTTTAATTCAACATTTTTTGCAGTTAAAACGTCAATTGTTTGTTTACATTCTTCAACACTTTGTTTACTTTCAACCAATTTATTTTTTGCATTATTTAAGTTAATTTCTAGGTTTTTAAGTTGTTCCAAATATGTTGTTTTTTCAGCATTTAAAGCACTAATTTGCGCTTTAACATCACCCAACTTACTTAATGTTTCAAAAAGTTTACGTTGTGTTTCTTTTGCATCATCTTCACTTTTTGTAAGTTCACTATTAATTTTTTCGTAATTAACAGAAACATCATTTAAATGCGAATTTAATTCATCCAACTTAGTTCTTTTTAAATCAAGTTCACCACGTTTTGAATTTAATTCTTTATTGAAGGCAATTTCGTTTTGTTCAATTTTTTCTAGTTCTTCACTTAAACGTTTTGCTTCAGCTTTTCTAGTTTGAATTTTTTCGTTAATTAAGTTTGTTTGACCAGCTTGTTTTTCAAGTTCAACAGTAATATTTAAAATAATGTCTCTTAATTTTGTAATGTCACCATCAATGGTGTTTACTTTATCAAAAGTGTTATTGTAATCCAAAATTACTTGATCTAACTTACCTTGACGAAGGTTCATTTCTTCTAAAATCGCATTAATTTTTTCTTCAATTTCAGCTTTGTTTGCAGCAGCATAATCGTATTGATAAATATACGCATTAACTTCTAACGATTTTAATTTTTCCTTTAATTCAAGGTATTTTTTTGCAACTTCAGCTTGATGTCTTAAAGGTTTTAATTGCCTATCAAGTTCAGAAACAATATCGGTAATTCTAACCAAGTTATCCTGAGTACGTTCCAATTTACGTTCAGCATCAACTTTTTTAGCTTTAAAACCAGCAATTCCTGCTGCCTCTTCAAATATTGAACGACGGTCCAGTGGTTTTGAATTAATAATTTCTTCAACCTTACCTTGTCCAATAATGCTATAACCACTTTTACCAATACCACTATCATGCAAAATTTCAACAATATCTTTTAGACGACATTGTGTGCGATTTAACATATATTCACTTTCACCACTACGGTAAAGTTTACGGGTTATGCATATTTCATCGTAATCAGTTTTAAAAATTTTGTTAGAGTTATCAAACAACAAAGAAACTTCGCAAAAAGACATGCTTTTACGTTTTTCTGTTCCTTTAAAAATAACGTCTTGCATGCTTGTTCCACGAAGCATTTTACTGCTTTGTTCACCCAATACCCAACGAATAGCGTCGGCTACATTACTTTTACCACAACCATTTGGACCAACAATTGCTGTTATGCCTTGTTCAAATGTAACTTTGATTGGGTCAGCAAACGATTTAAAACCAACCATTTCAATTTGTTTAAAATTCAAGGTAAATTCCTCCAAAGTATGTTATTCACAAAAATAAAACATAAACATTATAACACATAATTTTTAAGTTTTAAAGAGTTTTATTTTTAAGATTTTAAGCCATTTTTTGAAATTTCTTCCAAAAACATTTTAGCACATAATTGCTCAGCAATTTTTTTACTACTTCCTTTCGAAACAGCCACTTGTTTATCGTTAAAATTTAAAGCAATAGTAAATTCCATATTGTGGCTTGGACCTTCACTTTTTAACACTTCATATTTTAACGTAAAGTCTGGGTTTATACTTGCAAGTTTTTCTTGCAATTTTGTTTTAAAATCAGCATTAACAACATGTCCAACTTCACTTAAAACATAGGTTGTTATAAACGCCTTTGCATTTTCAAAGTTAGAGTCAAGATAAATTGCCGCAACAACACTTTCAAAAACGTCAGCTAAAATGTTTTTTGCAATTGTATGTGTTGCCGAAACACTTTGACCAACAATAATAAACTTATCCCAACCATGTTTTAGCACAATACTGCTTAAAGCATCGGTTGAAACAAGTTGACTACGAAGTACACTCATTTCTCCAACTTTTTTTGTTGTGTTTAAAAACAAGTGTTCTGCAACAACAATTGAAAGCAAACTATCACCCAAAAACTCCAAACGTTCATAGTTTTGTTTGTTAGACGCAGAACTATGTGTTAATGCAGTTTTAAGCAATTCAACATTTTTAAAGTTATAATTAATTAATTTTTCAAATTCAACACAATTATTCATCAATTTCAACTTTAACCTTGCCAATTTCTTCTTCAATAATTTTGCATAAATCTGCTTTATGCATATCATATGCCAATTTTATGCTTTGATATATGCTTTCAGCTTTACTACTTCCATGAGATTTTACAACAATTTTTTTGCAACCTAGCAAAACTGCACCTGCTTTTTTGTTGTAATCCATTTTTTGTTTGATATTTTTGAAAGCTTTTTTCATAAACAAAGCACCAAAAGTTGAAAGTGCACTACTTTTAATTTCTTTCTTTAACAAACTTAACAAGTTTAGAACTGCACCTTCTGTGCTTTTTAACAAAACATTACCACCAAAGCCATCGGTAACAACCAAATCAACATCACCACTAAGAAGTTCTCTTGCTTCCATATTTCCAACAAAGTTGATTTCTTCCAAATTTTTTAATAACGGATAAGTTGTGTGAACCAATTCGTTACCTTTCTTTTCTTCGGTTCCAATGTTAAGTAGTGCAATACGTGGACTTTCAATACCATAAACACTTTTTAGGTATGCATTACCCATAATTGCAAAATGAACCAAATTAATTGGTTTACAATCAACGTTTGCACCACTATCAGCAATAGCAACTTGTGGATGTTCATCGTTAACTGTTGGCAATATTGGACATAGTACTGGACGTGAAACACCCTTTATTCTGCCAATACGCAAAAAAGCACCTGTTAACAATGCACCAGTTGAGCCACAACTAACCAACGCACAAACTTCTTCATTTGTTTTTAGTTGTTCATATGCCTTATACATTGAACTTTCAGTTTTTTGTTTGATTGCAACTGTTGGCACATCCATATTGGTAATAGTGTCAGGAGCATCAACAATTTCAAACCTTGCCATATCACAATTATTTTGTTTTAAAATTGGTTCAATTTCTGATTGTGAACCACACAAAACAATGTTTAAATCTTCAATATTTTGAGCTGCTTTGATTGCACCCAAAACAAGTTCGTTTGGAGAATAATCTCCACCATTTACATCAACCACAATTTTAGCCATAATAACTCCAATTATATTTTCATCAACAATAATTTTACCACAATTATCAAATTAAAAAAATTAAAAAACAGAACTTTTTTAAATAATATATTTAAAAACCATAAAATCCAATTTTAGACAATAAAAAATCGCACAATAAATGTGCGAGATTTTACTAAACTATTAATGTTTTTAAGACCTAATATTACTTAGTTTCCTTTTTTTCCTTGCCTACTTTTTTAACTTCTACGCCATCATAGTAACCGCATTTAGCGCAAACTCTATGTGGAGCAACAAGTTCGTGGCAATGAGGACATTCAACAATAGAAGGTGTTGAAGCTTTCCAGTTAGCTTTTCTGGAATTACGTCTTGCCTTAGAAACCTTTCCCTTTGGTACTGCCATTTAATAGCACCTCCTAATAAATTTTTAAATCGCTTACAAAGTATAGAACAATATTGCCTATTTGTCAATTATAAAATTAACTATTTTTTAATTATTTAATCAAATCTAGTGTTTCTCTGGCAATAACCAATTCTTCGTTTGTAGGAATTACGTAAACTTTAATTTTACTATCAGCTGTTGAAAGTTCACCAAAATCTCCAAACACATTTGGATTGTTTTCTTTATCGAACTCAACACCCATAAATTTTAAGTTTTCTAAAATTCTTTCTCTTGCTAGTGGGTCACGTTCACCAATACCACCTGTGAACACAATTGCATCAAGGCCACCCATTGCTGCAGCATATGCACCAATATATTTGGTTACACGATAACACATTGTATCAAATGCTAGTTTGCAATCAGCATTTGTTTCCAAATTAGCTTCAACATCACGCATATCGCTATAACCACAAAGACCTAGCATACCACTTTTTTTGTTTAGGTAGTTAACAACTTCCGGAGCCGTCATACCCTTCTTTTCACATAAGAAATTAACAACAGATGCATCAATATCACCACTACGTGTACCCATTACCAAACCTTCAAGTGGTGTAAAGCCCATTGTTGTATCGTAACTTTTACCATCTAAAACAGCACACATACTGCTACCACTACCCAAGTGGCAAGTAACAATTTTTGAATTTTCTTTACCCAACAGTTTTACACATTCTTGAGAAACGTATCTGTGGCTTGTTCCGTGAGCACCATATCTACGAATTTTTAAGTTTGTATAATCTTCTTTTGGAATTGCATAACGATAAACATGTTCAGGCATTGTTTTGTGGAAACCAATATCAAAAACAGCTACATTTTTGATTTTTGGAGCAATTGCAAAACATGCTTCAATACCAGAAATTGCACCAGGAACATGCAATGGAGAAAAGTCTTTATTTTTTCTGAAATCTTCCAAAACTTGTTCTGTTACAACCACACTGTCAAAATATTCTTCCCCAACGTTAACAACACGATGACCAAAACCAGAAATTTCGTTAACTGATTTAATAACACCATTTTCTTTGTCGGTTAAAGAACCTAAAACAAATTTCATTGCTTCAACGTGTGTTGGCATAACACATTTTGTTGTTGTTGCTTTACCATTTGCTTTATAGGTAATAAAAGAATCATCAATACCAATTCTTTCACAGTTGCCTTTTGCAATAACGCTTTCATCTTCCATGTTTAGAAGTTGAAATTTTAAACTTGAACTACCAGCATTTAATACTAAAATTTTCATATATTATCCTTCTTTTTTATAAATTACGTTTAACATTTTATCACAAAATTTTGTTATTTACAACAAAACTAATCACACTGCAATGCTGTTATTGCAATAGCACGCAAAATTTCGTTAGCATCGGCACCACGGCTTAAATCATTAATTGGTTTTCTGAACCCTTGAGCAATAGGTCCAATGCATTTAAACCCAGCCAAACGTTGAATAATTTTGTATGAAATATTTCCACTTTGTAAATCTGGGAAAATTAAAATATTTGCCTTGCCTTTTACTGGGCTATTTGGTGCTTTTTTTGCACAAACAGATGGCACAATTGCTGAATCAAATTGCATTTCACCATCAACCTTAAATGTTGGATTTTCGGCTTTAATAAGTTCTGTTGCACGTCTAACTTTTAGTGCACCATCGCCTTCTGCACTACCTAATGTTGAGTAGCTAAGCATAGCAACTGTTGGGTCTTTAATTTCAGCAATTTTAACGGCAGAATTAACAGTGTCGAAACAAATTTGTTTTAATTGTTCGCTTGTTGGGTCCATGTTTAAACCACAGTCAGACAAAATTAAAATTCCATCTTCACCATACTCTTTGTTGTCAGAAATCATAATCATATAACTTGAAATTAAAGATTCTTTTGTTTTACCTTTAATGATTTGTAGTGCTGGACGCAAAGCATCGGCAGTTGTAAATTCTGCACCACCAACTTGTCCATCAACCAAGCTTAATTCAACCATCATTGTTGCAAAATACATTGGATTTTTTAACAACTCTTTTGCACCATCTTCGGTTAAGCCTTTGTCTTTACGTTTTAAATATAATGCATTAGTTAAAATTGGAAGCAAATCACTTGTTAAAATGTTAACAACTTTTAAATATTCACTTTCTTTAACATTAAATTTTTCAATCAATTTATTATCACTAACAAGTAAA
>JAZRJQ010000136.1:0-17555 GCA_045645925.1 Clostridia bacterium
ATATGCTCCTAGCACTTGACCAATAAACGCTCTACGCCATTCCTTATATGCTGTATCATATAGTGGCATTAAACCAACTAATGGAGGTGAAATTACGAACAACACTGCAACTTTATAAAGTCTCATAATTAGTCCAAATGAAGCCGTTACCAAAATGTAAACCGCTATGACAGCAGAACCAATTAAAATAAAGAAATTACATTCACCTAAGTCGTAATATTTTTTAACATCACTTGTATTGCGATAGTTATACCCAGACAATGGATTGCCATCATCATCCATTGTTAAAAAGTTCTTTTCAACATTTTCACTCCAAGAATCTTTTTTGGCTGATGATAATGCAGAAACAGCAATTTGAGCACCCATTGTTGATTGTGTTGCACCACTAGTTGCTTTATCGATTGTTCTAAGTAAAGCATTACTTAAAATTAAACCACCAACACATGTTACAGGAACAATCACAAACATTAAAATTGATTTTAATGCTGTTCCAAAAATTTGACCTTTTGTGTTTTTTGAACCTTCAGTTGAAAATTCTGTTCTAATAATTTGAATTATTGATGCAATAATAACCATTGCAACAGCAACAATTGTTAATGCCAACAAAATTTCTAAAACTGATTTGTCTGTTATAACCGTAATAACTGGGTCAACATAGTTGGCAGGTTTACCATTAATCCAAATGGTGTCCATACCACACAGTTTCCTAAACAATTGTTGAATAAGATCAACAAGATACAAAATAGAAGATGCTAAATCGTATAATAAAACACCAATGATATCCATTATAAGGCCTAACGTCCATTCAACAATCCACATTAAGAAGCTTGTTAACCAATCAATTAAGAAATCGAAAATTCCTAATGACATTGAAGCAAAATGCATAAATCCTTCCTCCAAAAAGTAATAATATTAATTGTATTGTTTATTTAAAACAAAGAACAATCCCCTTTTTAATGCCAAAAACATCTGTTTGGCACCTATAGTTACACTAATTTTACTACATTAAACCACAAAAATCAATAAAATGTTCAAAAATATTGTATAAATTTATTAATTTATTATACCAAAATTAGTGTTTCGTTATTCAACAGCATCATTTTAACAATTTAAAACTTTAAATTACATTTAAAAACACAAAAATAAGAAAAAACTCCCACCCAATTTGGTGAGAGTTTATCTTTCAAATTAATTAACTGTTTGTTGTACCATCAAAACTATTAATCCAATCAGCAATCATTTGTGCATTTGCTGTGAAGATCTTTAATAAGATTAACAAAATGATTGTTACAACTAGACCAATAATTGCGTTAATCATACGTTTTTTAGCTTCTTCACGTTTGTCAGCGCTTTCAGCTTTTGAGAAGTTAACACCCAAAATAATTGCGTAGATTGAACCTACTGTACCAATAATAATTAAAATTGGAACAAGCATACTGTCTAAAATTTCAACGATAGGTCCTAAAATTTTATTGAAGAATGAATTTGCATCAGTAATTTTAGAAGATGTAAGAATTCTACTTACAAAACCCATAACAGATTGAGCCATATTTAAGAACATTTGCATAAGTTTCCCCTCCACGTTTTGTCTTATCCTAAGTTTATGTTAACACAATATTTTAGTTATTTCAAACATTTTTAACAATTTTTGAAAAATTATACATAAACATATGCGTTAATTGCCAACATTTTACACCTTTTTAAATTTTTAAGCAAGCAAGAAACACATATTTGTTTATAATTTTATAAAAATTATTTTTTTAAAAACTTTTGGAAAATTTGTTTGGAAAAAGAAAAATATAATTATATACTATTATTAGTTGAAAAATTAAACATATTAAAAGGTGAAATATGGGAAAAGATAATAGCGAAAAATCATTTGCCGAAAAACTTGCCGGAAAAATTGGTACATTCCTATTTTTAGCAATTGCCGTTGTTGCAGTTGCTTACGCCATAACAAGTTACATGGTATATAACGAAATCGTTTTTGATTTAGATTTAATTTCTAACCAAACATTTTTAATTTGTGCCGGTCTGGGTGGTTTGTTAATTTTGCTTTACTTCTTATCAAAATTAATGAATTCAAGCGAAGACACATCAAATGGAGCAAAAGTTAAAACCAAAGGTGGAGTTAAAAAATATTACGATTCACACTGGGTTACTGCCAACGAATTAAAAACCAATAAAGATTTTAAGTTTACTTATTACGACAATTTAAGAAACGTTTCTGATATTGGTGTTTTGATTAGAGCCGAAGTTATTGGTGGCAGAATGCTTGTTAACATGTATAATCCAATTCACACATTAGTTATTGGTACAACTGGTACAGGTAAAACAACACAATTCGTTAACCCAACAATTCAAGTGTTTAGCGAATCGAAAGCAAAACCTTGCATGGTTATTACCGACCCAAAAGGTGAATTATACACATTACACAGCCAAAAATTACGCAAACAAGGTTACAGGGTTATGGTTTTTGACCTTAAAGACCCATTTAACAGCACATGCTGGAACCCTATGACCCGTCCTTTTGAATTTAACCAAAGAGCAAACAATTTAGAAAAAGAAATTTTGGTTCACCGTGGTGACGACCCTAGAAAATATCCTAACCTAAGACTTGCTAGCAACGCATATTATTCTGAATGGTACGAATTTAATGGTGTTGCATTTGCCGATATGGGAATGGTGCAAGCACAAATTAATGGTTTAAGACAACAATTAAAGTCGGAAGCAATGGAAGATTTGAAAGATATTGCCATGACATTATGCCCTGTTTTAAGTAAATCTGACCCAATTTGGGAAAGTGGTGCAAAAGACTTTATTTTGGCAGTTATGCTTGCCATGCTTGAAGACAGCGAAAAGCCAGAACTAGGCATGACAAAAGAAAAATTTAATTTCTATAACCTTGCAAAAATTGCAAACTTGAAAGATAACGACCCATTTAACCCTATGAAAAGCTTAACCGACTACTTTGCTGGTCGTGATCCACTTAGCCAAGCAACACAATTGGCAAACCAAGTTATAACAAATGCTGACAACACCAAAAAATCTTATATGGGTATTGTTTCAGACAGATTAAACTTGTTTAGTGACTTAGGTGTTTGTTATGCAACACACACCAACGAAATGGAATTAAAAACATTTACCGATCAACCTACTGCTCTATTTATTAAAATTCCTGACGAAAAAATTACACGTCACGCAATTGCCAGCATGTTTATTAGCCAGTTATACAAAATTTTAGTAAACGTAGCAAACCAAAACGGTGGTGCTTTAAAACGTACTGTTTACTATATCCTAGACGAATTTGCAAACATGCCAGCTATTCAAAACTTTGACACAATGATTACCGTTGCACGTTCAAGAAAAATTTTCTTCTTGTTAATGTTGCAATCTTATGCCCAACTTTCAATCAAATATGATGAAAAAGTTGCTGCCACAATTCAAGACAACTGTAACATTCACATTTACATTGGTTCTAACGACCCAGAAACACAAAAGAAATTCAGTGACCGTTGTGGAACAATAACAGTTGAAACTGAAAGCACAACCACATCAAAAGGTAAAAAAGATGAACAAAGCACAACCACAACAAGCGTTAACGTTGACTCTCGTCCACTTATTTACCCAGCCGAACTTGGAAGCTTAAAAGATGAACTTATTGTTTCAATTTTAAGACAACATCCAATCAAGGTAAAAACCACTCCAACTTGGAAACCTGAAGCTCAAAAAATCTACGATATGAAGCCAGCAATGGACTCTTACGTTGTTCCAAAAGCACTTAACGAAAAAGAGATTTATTACGACATAAAAGAACGCAACAAAAAGGTTCTTAACGTAGCACCTCAAACCGACGGATTTGGCGGTTCAAACGGTGGAGTTTCTGATTTTGGAGACTTTGATATTTAAACAAAAAAAGGCAACATTTTATGTTGCTTTTTTGTTTGATTTTTAATCATTTTCACACAAAAAAAACAACAGAAAAAATCTGTTGTTTTTTTGTTTTTTATGCAAAAATGCACACTTGTACATATTTTAATTGATTATTACTAAACATAAATATAAATAAAAAATTAACTAAAAATATATTAAATTATAATATATATTATTTGGCAAAAAAAAATTGGTATGCTAAAATTGTGATAGTAGTTGTCGGACTATGTTAATTTTTATGTTGCCGACACAAGAAAAATGGAAAACTTCTTAGGAGTATTCAAATGAGAAAATTTAGTTGGAATAAGTTTTTAAACATATCAATGGTTATTGCTGCAACACTTGTGTTAAGCACTTTTTTATGCTTGGCGCATTTTTTCAAACCTCAAAACCACGTTGACGCAAATGAACTAGTTCAAGGTGTACCATTTAGAGTTGGTGTTATGGAAAGAACATCCACCCATATGATAAACGATAACTTTGTTTATTCTGGTGACGCATCGTTCTGGACTGGTGGTTTAACAACCATTAACAATAACGATTTTGTTATGTTGGAAAACTACAATGCTGAAAAGATTTTGAGAGGTTCATCACAAAACAGTGAAAAAGTTCAAAACATTTTTATTAACTTTGGACAACCTGACACAGAGTTATACATTATAACCCTTACTGTTAAGTTGGAAGTTAATGGCGAAACAATTGAACTTCCTAGGACCATTGAACAAACTCATCCAGCAGGTGTTTTACCTAACAACAACACAATTTCTCGTTACTGGTACTCTTATTTTGATGGAAAAGACCTAACAAACACCAATGGCGAAATTGTTTCGGGTTCAGGCCTTTACGAATTCCACTTTGAATATGCTTATGCTTCTAATGGTGAAATTCACACAGGTAACCAATTCGATTTTTCAATCCGTTTGTTAGACCAAGGAAACTATGTTACCTACCCTCAATTTAACAACACCGATGATGGAAAACAAGATTCTAGAAATGTTAGACAATTCTACTATAACTACACAAAAGAAAATTTACCATTCCTAAGATACGACGCTTCAAGATTTAACATCGCTTACACAAAAGAAAAAAATAAAGACGCCGAAACTGTTACTTCTGTATTTACAATTGACCCGGAAACAATGCTTGGAAAATTAATATTCACCAAAAAGGTTTCAGGCGTAACCACAACTGAAACAATTGAAAACATTGCAAAAGTTGGTGAAGCTTATAATGTTGATTTGTATTTTGACGAATTAGGAACTTATAGCCTTAACATTAAATACTTGTTACAACACGGCTTAATTGAAGCACCTGAATTTACAATTGTTGATAATATTTTAACTTATGACCTAGAAAACGATTGTTACGACACCGAAGATGCTTATGGAAATCCAACAACAAATCCAGCACAAAAAGGTGAATTAAAACTACATGTGTTTGGTATTAAAGCATATTTTGCCAAAGATGGCGGAATTGAATTAAAACAAAAACAAAACAATCAAGTTTTGGTTCAAGCAAATGTAACACACTTAGTTTACAATGCTGTTAACAACACCGAAGAATTTGTTAATGGTTTAGCAACAGGATTAAAATCACAAACAGAAATCGTTTCAGGAACTGCCAACCCACTAAAAACATTTACAAACTACCCTGAAACAAACATTGTTCCAATTGATTTTGATTATTACAGCACATTTAAGTATGATGGCAACAAACCATTATCAACTTACAGAGTTTATTCTGACCCTGAATTCACAAAACCAATTGAAAGTGGATATATTACAAAAGACTCTAACCTTGACACAGCTGGTTATTACGAAGTTATTGTAAAATACACATTTGATATGTACACAACACCAATTGACCCAGCAAATCCTAATGCAACAGCAAAAATTGGTAGCGAAGTTGTACATTATCAAATATTCTTATTTAGAATTTCTAACACACCACCTGAAGTAACACTTTACAAAACTGACACACAAACACCTGAAAACGTTATTAAAAACAATTCATTTACAAATCAAAGTGTTTCAGTTGATTGGACAGAACCTACATACTTCCAAGCTCCAATCACAGCAAAATATTCCCAATACGCTTTTGATGAAACAGCATTAAAATCAAACTTGCCATTTAACAAAGGTGAAATTGTGGGTGACGGAAGCAATGGTCATTACTATGTTAGAATTTATCATTCTACAAGCGAAGATGTTTATGTTGAACACAGCTTTACAATTGACAAAACTCCAATTGATCAACATAAAATCCAACCAATTTATGCAAGAAAAGAAGCCAACTCAAACAAAATTGTTGGTTACGGTTTAGCAACCGACCCTAACGAAGTAACTTTTGGAACATCAAAACTAATCAACCAACCATTTACATTAACCTACCCTGAAAAAGAAAGTGGTGCTCCAATTGTTACAAAATACTATAAAATTCCATTTGCTAGCAATATTAATGCAGGCACAACTCAAACAGTTGGTGGAAAAATGTATATTGACACCAATTATCAAATTGACCCAACAAATATGGTTAGTGGTGGAACATACACATTAAATTATGCATCAATCGCAAACGGATTGGTTGCAAACGACAACGCATTTATTGATTCAAAATCATTTATCTATTATTTTGAAATTAGCGATGCTGCTGGCAACACTGCTTCAACATATGTTATTTACGATTTAACAAAACCTTACGTTATTGTTGATGCTGATGCAAAAACCCCAGCAATCGATTCAATTGACAATCCTTACGGAATTGTTACAAAAGAAGCATCAATAACTTGGGGCAACTTTAAAGGTGTTAAAGTTGATGCAACATTAACCGAAGGGAAAGTTGAAAACACATACTTACAAAAAGTTATTGAAAGCGAAACAGAATTATTTAAAAATCTAGATGGTGTTTATTACTTATGCGTACCAATTAAATCTATTAGCTTTACACAAAGCGTTAACAAACGCGAATTAAATGGTGCAACATACAGTTCTATAAACATTTATCCAACTTCTAGTGAATCTGATAGTGACTTAAAGAAATTCTTCTCTGGCGACGACAAAATTTATTCTTATCAAATTGACGACGCATCAAACATTAAAAGTTTAACAAACTTAGCACAAAGCAACACAGTTAAAGGATTTGTTAGAATGTTCCTTGACAATGCACAAGGTATTGCATATGGTAACTTTAGTTCAACACTAGACAACAACACCTTTAACAACTATGAAGACTTACTTCCTGGAACAAGTAGTGCAAAACAATTAAGATTCACCTACATTCCTGGAACACCAACTTCTGGTTATTATGTAAAAGAAGTTTCTTACACATTCTACGATTTTGCAACAGAAGAATATTTAAACATTGATAATGGTAGTGGATACTACGAAAATTACGAACAAAGCACTGTTGATGGTGTACCATATCCAACCTACCCATTTAGCAAACAAGCATCAATTTCAAACAAAGTACTTTCAAAAAGTTCATTTACAAAACGTAAAGGTTCTGGCAGCTCACAAGAACAAGATTGTGTTGTAACAGAAATAATTAATCCAGTTAGCGAAAATGGTTCAATTGTTACAAAACCTGGCATGTACGTTATTAAAAGAACTTACGAACAAAAAGAAGGCACCGACTATTCATTAGACGGATTAGTAAGATATTACACATATTATGTTGATAGAAACGGAATTATTGAAATTGACACATCAGTTACAGATTCTAACATTTACCAAGATGGCAGAAGCGAAATGCTTTACCAAACTGGTTCTGGTATATTGTTCAACTTCTCAAACTTAAACATTTCAAACAAATATGATACTTACTACACTGCACTTCAAATTCAACAATTTATAAACGTTTCAACATCAAGCATTAAGGTGTTCACAAGTAATAAATTGCCAATTAACTTCTACTTGCCATTTGACAAATACAATTCAAGATACGTTTTAAATCAAGCAAACAGTAGTTCAAGTTATTCTAGTTACATCAACAAAGTTTCAACAAACAACAACTACAACTTTGCATTACGCATGAAACTTGAATGTTTAACACAAAGTGGAACAGAAGTTAAAACAACAACTGTTTACGATAACACCAGTGGAAGCGTTGTTTACAACAAGTCATTCTTTACTGCTCCTGAATCATTTATTGGTTATAGTGGCCTAAGGCTTAAAAAAGAAGGAACCTACACAGTTTACTTCTACGACAATTCTGACAACAGAACAAGCCAAATGACAGCAAGTCAAACAACAATTGACAAACAAAACAATAATTCATATAAATTTGAATTTGAAATTACACACGAAGCACCATTAGGTGAATATACAAGTAAATACAACGATGCTAACAGAACTGATATGTTGTTTAACGAAAAAATTGAAAACAACACATTAGGTCTTACAACATTTAACAGCTTTAACAATGATTCATTACGTTTCAGATTTAGAAAAACTGATGATCAATACAAAGCTGAAATTGACCCTACCAAGGTTATTGTTACAAAACGTGTTGGTTCTTCAACAAGTTCAACAACAATCTTTAATGGTTCAAGTCCAAACCCTGACGTTTTAAAATTTGTTCCTGATTCAATTGATCCTAGCACAGGCGAACCTTCAAGCACAGGATATTACATTTTAACCATATTCGACGAATATGAATATAAAAACGATGGCAACACCTATATTGGTGGTAGCGGTAGTGGCAGGGATTACTTGCTTTCAAAAACTCAAAACATTGAGTATAATGTTACACTTTCCTACATTGGTAACAAAGCAGACTATATTACCGAAGAAGGAATAAACTATTTTGAACGTACATTCTCAATTATTTTAGATAGAATTAAACCACAATATAACTATCAATCAATTGTTAGCCTTGACAATCAAAAATTTGCGGCTAGCACAACATTAAATAGCACACAAACCGACACCTATTTCTACACAATTAACAAAGATTTTGAATTTATTCAAAACCCTCAATTAGGTGGTGTGTTAGATTCAAAAGTTATTTATTTCAGAAAGTTAACAGGAAAATCTGAAAACTGCGATTTCCCAGATTACTTTAAAACATTTACACCTGACGATGAAATTTATTATTCAGAAGGTTACACCAACAACATCAGATTTACCGAAAGTAGTGTTGGTTCTGGTGGTGAAAACACATTCTATGCTGAATATTACAACTCAACAGGTAAAATTTTAGCTGGCAACATGTTTGGAACTTTTGGTTCATACGATGAAGCTAGGGGTTACTACGAAATTATTGAACGTGACCAAGCAGGAAACTACAAAGTTTATGCTGTTTACTACAACCCTGATTCATCTTCAAATGTTATTCATTATTCTTACGACCCTGCACTTCCATCAGGAAACGACACTGGCGTTGTTCCACATGTTGAAAACGGCGAAACCAAAGTAACAGACGAAATTTTGGGTACAAACCTAAGATTTACTGAAATTGAAGATTTAGGTCTTAACAAAAACGATTATTTCTACAAATGCATTATTAGTCATGGTTCAACCACAAAAACATTTGTTAATAATCCAAACGACCGAAACGATTCAAACAATTGGTCAGACTTTATAAAATTAATAAACGATTATTTACAATTCACAAACACTGTTACACCTGCTGGTTACAGAGTAACAATAACATTTGTAAACCGTTTATCTGAAAACTATGTTATAACTTATCGTGTTCCTGGTGACAGATTGGAACCAAATTACAGCAATGAAACAAGCACTCAATTCACAATAACAATGCCTGCCGATACTGACAGCACATACATTAAAGAATTCCACGTTTGGAAATTCACAAACGGAACTTGGGTTGAACAATCACAAGACAGCACTGGTAAAACAATCATCAAATCATATTCAACAGGTTCAAGCCTTGCTGGCAATTCCTACACATTTGGTTTGGGTGAATTCAAATTCCAATTAATTGACGTGTTTGAACGTGGCCGTGACCAAGACAAATACCCACCTTACTACAAAGGTAAAGGTGTTAACGATGTTAGAACAATAAGTTATGGAAAAAGTGTTACCGTTGACAAAGTTACACACACAGCAAGCAATGTTTCATTAAGTTATCAAACAAACTTGTACTTATTAAGCATTTATCAATTAGACCCTGAAAGTGGTTCATACAAAGCAATTGCCGAAGCTGACTTTGCTCAATTTGGAATTACTGAGCAAAGCATAACAGAAGGTGTTAGAACATTAATCTTCCAAAACAGCAAAAAAGACACATTAAAACAATTTA
Source organism: Clostridia bacterium (assembly GCA_045645925.1). GTDB lineage: Bacteria > Bacillota > Clostridia > Christensenellales > UBA1242 > UBA6345. The sequence continues at coordinate 10,195 of JAZRJQ010000136.1, forward strand.
AGGTTGTTTTGGTGGTAGAAAAAACAAAAACCGAATATGTTTATGAGTTTGCAATCAACAAATTGCTTCCTGAAATTGTGTTACGTAACCAATCTGGTGGTAAATTAATTTCTTCATTTATTGAAAATGAGCCAACAATCCACACAGAAAACTTCTACGTTACATGGGATACAAACAATGTGTTTACTGCAATTGTAAACTTAACAAGAGTTTATGTTGATTCAACTGGAAAACAACAAACTCAAATTATTTCAAATATTTCTAATGGTTATGAAGTTAACTTGCCTGGAACATATACAGCAAGTATTACAAACAACTTAAACCATACCGACACAACACACAACATTTACTTTAAACTTGTATCAGGTGAAATTGTAATATATGACGTTGTTCAAATAAATAACGGAATAGAAACAATTTTACATCCTTCACCAAAAACAAGCATACTTGATGTTGATGGTGTTAAAAAGATTTTATACAACTACTATGCTTTAACTGATTACAACCAACCTGCTGGTTCAAACAAATATATTGAACTTAGAGCAAACAAAAACAAAGGTATTGAATACGAATTAATCAGTTCAACAGCCGAAGATGAAGAAGGTGCAGATGGTGAAGAACCAGGACTACCTGTAAACATCTTAAAGAAAAAAGTTTATAAAATTTATGGCGCAAGTAACTATGGTTACGAACGTTATATTCAAATTATATTTGTTGACCCAACTTTAACAGATGAAGGTTTAAATTTAACAGGCATTACAGCGTTCTACCCTACCGATGAATTGGGAACAATGGCTCAAATGCAACTTTCAAGCGAAGTAAAAACAAATGTTAAATACATCAATTTAAGCTGGAAAGCATACAACAAAACAAGTTTAAACTACGATGATTTGCGTGGAAACTTGATTTACTTAGATTATTACTTTAACGGCAATTTTGTAAAAACAATTTACAGTGATTCAGCCGATACAAACGAATTAACAATTTCAACTGCCGGAATCCACAAATTTAAACTTTACGATTTAGCAGGAAACACACAATTGTTTGGTTCTTCAAACGAAATGGTAATAAATCTTGTAAACAACGTATTATTTAATGTTAATGGTGAAGAACCAATTAACAATCGCATTTTCAATGGCGAAGTTGTGTTAGAAATTACAAACAGAAACTTATACTTCTCTGACCCAACAATCACTGCAACCTTAAATGGTGCCGAATTCACACCTAAACGTGTTGGTACAAGTTACTATCAATACAAATTTGCAGAACACGGTTATTATGAAGTAACAATAACAACTCAAATAACACAAAATGAGTCTGTTACAACAACTTATTGCTTCACAATAATTAATCAAAACATAGCATTGCCATGTTTCAGCGTTCCACAAAATGCAAACTTTACAGTTGTTAAAGTTTTAAAACAAAACGCTGATATAACACATACACTTGAATCATTAAATGAATTGTGGATTAGTTCAGCTTCACTTGGCACAGGTAATTACACAATCACTTTAAGCCAATACAGCCAAACATTAGATGCTGATGTTGAGTTTGATTTCCAAGTTTGGATTAACAACGAAACACCATACATTTACAGTACAATTCCTTTTGGTGATAGTAGCACAAAATCAATAACAATTACATTTAACCCTAAAATTATTTACGACCAAATTGGTGAAAGTTACATATCAATCACTGGCGAGCCTAATATTAAAATTACTGCCGATAGTGTAAACGAAATTACTTCTTACACACTAAACGCTAACAGAGAATATTTTATTAAAATTTATAGCGCCGACAACAAACCAATTGCTTCTTACAAAGTAACAAAAGACGAACCACTAAACACAACCAGTATTATTATTATTGTTGTTGTTTCAGTAATCGTTGTTGGATTAATTGTTGTATTCATTGTTATTAGACGTCACTTAAAGTTTAGATAATTTAAAAAATGTAAACAAAAAAAGTTCTCCTATTGGGGAACTTTTTTTTGTTATATAAAACTAAAAACAAAAAGTGTGCAAATGCACACTTTTAAATAACATAATCAACAATTCTTGCTAATTCATATTGTAAAAAATCTTTAATATGTGGTTCAACATTTCCATTTTCAAAAACAAAAACTGTAATATTGTTTTGTTTTGCCATGGCTAGCATTTTTATTATTTCTTCTCTAACGATTTTGTCTAGCTTTATTGCATTATCAACTTTACCACACAACATGCTTTCCAATGCTCTATAATATGCTCCAATGTTGTTTATAACCATTGTAACACTTGCAGATTGGGAAATTAGTTTTGCTCTGTGCAAAGCCATGTTAAAACAACAGAAAATATCTTGATAAGTTTTAAACGGACTTACACAAGCATAAATCTTGTTGTTTGTGCTTTCAAAAATTTGTTTTTCGTAAGCTGAAACATAAAAATTAACGCCATTTTCAAGTTGGTTAAACATTTGTAATGCATTTAAGTTAGAACCCACTCCTAACACACAATCACCACAAGCATAAACCTTGTTGTTAACAGTCACAGTGTCAAATTTTTCGCCTGTTTCAACTTCTTTATTAACACTAATAATTTTTACAACTGCACGTGGGCGTTGTGGAATAATTCTTTTAACATAAGCTTCAACATAGTCGCCAGTTTTTAAATTATTTTTGGAAATAATCATTTCATGAATAAAAATATCGTCATCGCTTGTTTCAAAACCATTAACCCTAATAATTCCAATACCATTAGAAGTAACTTCAACATAGCCTTCTGCTTTTGGGTTGTTTTCAACATCATATTGGATTTCTGGCATACTAGCAAAATAACTAACATCAAATTGATTGGTTTTATAGGTTAAACTTGATTTCAATTCAACATTGTCTGGCATAAAGAATTCCATTAAAGTGTTAACTTGTGTATCACTTTTGTTTGGTCTGCCCTTTTTGTTTAATGCTTTATATGGTGCACTTTCACCATTTAAAATTTGCATTGCTTGACTTACAAGTTCTTCTTTCTTTTTTGATGTAGGAGATTGAACACCAATTTTTCTAGCCAAATCTCTTAATTCATGAATTCTTAGCGATAATAATGTTGATTCGTCCCAATTTTTACTCATAATTTACTCCTTATGCGTAAATTATAACGAATAATGTCGAAATTTGCAACAAATTATTTATTTGTACAAAATTTAAACCATTAAATCCCCTGCTGTTGTTTTAACAATTCTTAGCACATTTACTTCTTTTCCTGTTTCAACATCAACATAAACATAGTATGTGTAATCTTTCCAACTGCAAATAAATTCATATGTTAACGTTTCGCCCACATACTTGTTTGGAATAAGTGCAATATTACGTTCTTTTACTGTTAATGCATCACTTAAATTTGCTTGCGCACTATCAAAAGTTATTTGGTAGTTTGTTAAATTTCGTTCAACATGATTAAACCAATAGTTTTTTGCTTCCAGTGCAACAACTTCACCCAATGTTTTATCTACTTTAACCTTTACCAAATCGGAATAATAAATAACACCATTTTTTATTGGCGCCAAATTAACATACACAATGTTTCCGTTTTCAGCATACCAAACTTGATGCATGTTTTCAAAACCTAAATTTGTGGCAAAATCTTCTGCATAACTAACACTTTGATCTGTTGTTAGTTGCTGATTACCACCGCCACCAAAACTTGTTATATCAACAATTTTACCTCCTAGTTTTGTAACCTGCACAAACATTGTTATATTTGTTAACTCAACATTAAAGTTGTATGTGTAAAAATCACCATTACTTTCGTTAACATATTCAATATTTTGCACATTTAAAAACTTAAAATTTTCTTCCAATATTGTTTTTGCTTCTTCTAAACTTACTTCATTTTGTGGTAAACCCTTAATTTCTTTATTTAAAACAGAATCGGAAAATGGTCCATCATAAATTAAAGTTGGAACTTCTGTTGAACCTGTAAATCCAGCATTAAAACTTGAACTTTCACCATTTGCAAAATTAACATCTTTAAGGATTTTATAATCAAATTCTAAATTACTTAAATATCTGTTATATTCCGTCATCAAATCCAAACTTAAACTGTGTAATTTGTTTATGGTTTCGTAATCATCAGAACTAAATTCTTGTTTGTTATTAACCTTGTTTAGCAAACTATAACTATATCCACCCAAAGTATTAATAAAATCGTTAACTTTTTCAATTTTACTGTTACTAATTGGCAAACTTGCTAAATTATTGCTTGCCATGTTGCAATTTGAATATATATTAGATAATATTTCACGTTTTGTGCTATCTTCATTAACTGCAACAAGTTTGCTCATGTCAACTTCCAAATTATTAATGTTTGAACTTAGTTCATAAAAACTACGTTTATATAAATTTTCCAACTGAGTAGCATACATATTTGATAAGGTTATAAATATAACCAATGTTGCAAGCAGTGCCAGCATGGTAACACCCAATGTTACTGATAATGTTATAATTAATGATTTTGATTTCATTTTACACTCCTAAATTGCAAAAATATGCCTACCAATTTGCACAGTTTGCTGTCTGGACCAAATCCAGCTTGATGTTGCCGTTACAGGGTTGAAATAATACAAACTACCATACGTTGGATCCCAGCCGCTTAAAGCGTCTTGTGCAGCCTGATAAGCTGTACTATCGGGTTCTAGGTTTATTTGCCCATCATGAACAGCCGTAAATGCCCAAGGCTGATAAATAACACCATAAATAGTGTTTGGAAAATCTGGGCTTGCAACACGGTTTAAAATTACAGCACCAACAGCAACCATACCAACATAAACTTCACCCCTTGCCTCTGCATGTATACATTTTGCCAACAAATATAAATCTGTTGAATTTTGCGAATTTAAACTAACACCAATAGCATCGGCAGTAGCATAATCAATTTCACCCGTTTGATTTAATCCATGCACTCTTTGAAAATATATTATAGCCTGTTGTGTTTCCCAATCGTTAACACCTGTTAATTCGCCATTATAATAACCCCAATCTTTAAGCCTGCGCTGAACTTCAAAAATATCAGGAGCCAGCGCACTAACAGTAAAAGGTTTTGTTTTTTTGCCAAACACATTAATTAAACAGCAAGCAATTCCAACCAAAACAACCAAACAACTTAACATAATGGGAATAAACACCCTTTTTAAAACTTTCATAAATACCTCCACAATTGTTTAATTGTTAACCAAAATTGATAGTTTAATCAAAAAAATTCTTAATAAGTTCATAAATCTTGCTTTTATATTTTATGGATGTAGAATCCAACTCTTTTGCGTTAATAAAACACAAAGGTGGATAAACAACACACCACCAATTGTCACCTTTTGCCGAACCAAGTTCAACAATTACCGCATCGTAAAAATCCGATTCTAAAACATATTCACCATATGCTCTGGTTGGGAAATACTCATTTTGCAAACAAACCTTTGAAACATACTCAAAACCATTTTCTTTTAAGATTTTATTACACAAATTTTCTAACGCTGTTTTCTTATCTTCAATTGTTTTTACAACATCAGAAAAATTGTTACATTGCGCAATTTGTGGTGTTAAATAGTTTACAAGTTCATCTTTAACCTTGTATTTAATGTTCTGGTCAGCTTCCAAATTACTATTTGCTCTAATATGTATTCTTAAATAACTTTCTTCCCTTTTTCCACAACCCGTAAACACAAGCACACTTAAACTTAATAACAACATAATTAAACAAATAATTTTTTTCATACCCCATCTCCATATTGAATTATTAATGCGTTCTTTATTAATTAAACTTAAATAAAAATGCGAAATTTACAATAAAAACAAAAAAAGATGCCCTATTTGGCATCTTTTTTTAATTGTTGGAACTAGGCAATCAAAATTTAAAACATAACTTCTCGTTGTCGATAAACAATTAATTTTTCACCACCCACAAGTGGTAACTGAACATTTGGATTTTGTTCTAATAAACTATCTGGATTAATGTTTAGGTGTTTAGCAATTTCCCAAATTGTTTCATTTGGTTTTACAACATAAATTGTTAAAACACTCAAATTTTCTGGTTTTTCTTCCTGCATTTCAATTTCAGAAATAACAGCTTCGGTGTTTTCAGCATAAAAATCAGCATAAACAAACAATGTTGCACTAACATCTAACTCTCTGCCACGTCTAACCTTTGCACTAACTTCACCCAAAGAAAGGTTAACAACTGGCACAAAATCGTTTGATAAGTTGTTTGTTTGTTCATTAATTGAAAATGGCATTTCAACAACAGTTGAATATGTGTTGTTGCTTTCCTTGTTAAAATATAAAACTGTTGTGCTTGCCACACCTTCAACAACCAAATTACCATCGCTAACATAAGTTGTTGCAACAGTTACTGTGTTACAACATGTTCCCAAAACTTCATCCATAAAAGTTTCGTCGCTTTCAACATTGCCTGTAACTTTGCTTTCAACAGTCAAATTTCCACCACAAACAAGAGTATTAAAACTTTCGGTTTTTACTTTTAAATAGTTATCAGTTGAAAAAACATCATCAACAACTTCTAGTTGTTTTTTGTTAAAAGCATAACCACAATAACTATATGGTAAATTCAAATTAACAACTGCAAAATCAGCATCGATGTTTGTTGTAATTTTAATTTGCGAATTGTTAATTGTTAGCATGCTTTGCACACAACTATTTTCTTGCAAACCATCAAGTGCCACTTCTTGTTCAAAACCAACTTTTGTTTGATGTGTTCTAAGCATGTTTGTTTCACCATTTGTAACATAACAAATGTCAATGTTTGCACCACCCACAACTTTTGCAAATTTTTCATATGGCGTAACACTTTCAATATATGGCGAACAAGTTACTTCTAAAACCTTTGAAATGTTGTCCTTAATTTCAATATCATAACCAACTTCAAATTTATCAGATAAAACACCAGCAAAATTAGAGTATGTTAATTCTTCCGTGTTTGAATAAACATTTTCACCTTCAACTTGTGTTAATGCATTAAGTTCTACCGAAACAATAGCATCAACCGAAATTTCAACAATTGCCACAACTTTAATATCTTTGCCCGAAATTGTGGTGTTAACATCAACAACCGAACTTACAACAATCGGCACAACACCAGGATTAATTTGTGGACTTGAATATTTTTCCTTAAAATCAGCAGTATAATCTAGCCCATTTGTTTCAGCATTTGTGTTTTCATAAATAACTTGAAAGTTAACATTACCACCAAACACAACATCGTTTCCAACAACTTCGGTGTTTAAAATAAAACTTTTAGCATTTGCACACAACACCTTTGTTATTTCACTTTCATCTGTAACTGGCAAGCGACATTCAATAACTGCTTGTGTAACGC